>NZ_JAMXXO010000001.1:300000-527577 GCF_024129115.1 Acinetobacter lwoffii | reverse complement strand
AGGTAGCAAGCTACCTTTCCCCGCTCGACTTGCATGTGTTAAGCCTGCCGCCAGCGTTCAATCTGAGCCATGATCAAACTCTTCAGTTTAAAATCAATAGCACCTTTAAAGGGTGCCAATCTTGGCTCATCAATTTTCTGACAAATATTTCTCAAATAAACTTCGAGTAATTTCTACCATCAATCAATGAAAATAATTTCGATCAATCAACCAGTAAAAATCCACACAAGTTGTTCTTCATAATCTCTTAATGATCTTCTTAAAACCTCGTCAGTTTCAAGCTCCAACCCAATCACTTAACGTTTCGTTTCGTTTCATGCATTGCGTTGGTGTGCTGCGTATTCTATACAGTTTCAAAACGAGCGCAAGGGCTTTTCTTAAAAATATTCAAAAAAACCAATCATGCGTTTATTTTTTAATCTAAAAGGCTATTTTTAACACTTTTTTGCGTTTTTCTAGCTAATTCCGCATGAAAAGTTTAAGCAAATGTTAATTTTCTAGCCTTCATCTCATAAAAAAAGATCACCTCAATGGTGATCTTTTTGATTCTTCATCAAAATATTTTAATTTGTCTGCTCAGCGAGCCAAGTCATAAATTTTTGACGTTCAGCTTTAGAAGCTTTCTGCCATAATTGAATCAGCTGCTGATCATTCTGTTCTACTGACTGAGTATATATAGCTGCCGGTTGATGAACTGGTGTCGCGGCTTGAGTTGTCATATCTACTTTTTTAGTCAATACGCGATTTCCAAACCATGGTTTCGCTGAATCTTTAGCGCCCGTCTGCTGGACTAAGAGCTGATTTTTCGCATCATATAGGCCAATAATGGGCTGATCTTTATATTTTTGCGCTGCATCAAAATCTTTAGGCGCCTGAATAAGTGCTAAACGGTAAGTTTCACCATCTTTAAGGCTTGGTGTTTTTACCGTAACCACACCTGACTTTAAAATGTCATGTGAATTGTCTGAATGCTGGAAAAATTCGTTATAGCGTACGCTGATCGCATTTACACCTGCATCCAAGCTATAAGTCTGATTAGAACGTAATAGACCCGAGTTCACCTCTTGATCATTTACGGCAACAATTTTTATTTCTTCAGGTACTGTGACGGTCACTGCCGAAAAAACTGGTGTGCTAAACAGAAACACTGCTGCAGTTGCCGCAATACGTAAACCCATATCCTATACTCATTTTTGGTTGTTTATTAAAAATTAGCTGCACTATGCCGCGTCTAAATGACAATCTTATGACAAAAGCTGGAGCGATACAGCCTGTGTTTTTAGCATTTATTTAGCTAGACATATCACATCATATCTAAATACAACTCTAAGACATAAAAAAGAAGCATCAAAGTGCTTCTTTTTTATAACCTAAAATCGTTTACGCAAAGGTCTTAAAGCGTTCTGCATCATCCATAAAGGTTTTTTCACCTGCAGGAGCTTCAATCGAACCAAATACCAGTTGAGCGCGAAGTTTCCAGTGAGATGGAATCTCGAAAGTTTGTGCAACTTCTTCATCAATAATTGGATTGTAGTGCTGCAATGAAGCACCGATATTTTTTTCTGCCAAAGCGGTCCAGGTTGCAAACTGTGCAATAGCGGAAGAATGCTCCGACCAGACCGGGAAGTTATCGGCATAGAGTGCAAACTGCTCCTGCATCGACTTCACCACGTTCTGATCTTCATAAAACAGTGCGGTACCATAACCTGCTGCAAAAGCATTGATCTTGCTATTAGTTGATTCAAATGCATCTGCTGAAACAAGGTCACGTAAAGTTTCACGTACAATATGCCAGAAGGTATCATGTGATTGACCAAATAAAATCACCACACGCGAGGTTTGCGAGTTAAAAGATGACGGACTGTGCTTCACCGCATCTTTAATAATTCTCTCAATTTCTGTCTGATCCAGATCTACATTTTTTCCAATTGAATAAATGCTACGACGTTGTTTGATTTGATCTAAAAATGCCATGAACCCACCTCTGTATATTTTGATTATTAAAAAATCGATAAAGTCATATTACGTGCTTTAAACACCCAAGACAGGTGCATTTCGATAACAATGTGTTTTATTTATAGAACAATCAGATTTAGATCTGAGTAGCGTATTTGTATCTGATTTTATCCGCAGCTTCCATGCTGTCACATATAAAGTGTTCTATAAAATTTTAATTAAATACTTTGAAACGATGCTGATCCGGCTTTTGTAATTTTTCTTCTACTGTTTGTTCAATTGATCCAAAGCAAAGTTGTGCCCGTAACAACCAGCTCTTTTCAATCTGAAAATGCTCAGCGACCCTTTCATCAATCAGTGGATTATAGTGCTGTAAGGATGCCCCTAAGCCAGAATCTGCTAGCGTCGTCCATACAGCAAATTGTGCCATACCGGAAGTTTGTTCCGACCACGCTGGAAAATCCTCACTATTTAATGGCATTTTTTTTTGCAATTGTTGAATCACCGCTTGATCTTCATAAAATAAGACCGTGCCATAGGCCGCAGCACATTGATTCAACTTGATTTCAATTCCTTCGTAAATATGCTCTGGAACATGCTGGCGCTGCACTTCTTTTACGATATCCCAGAATTGATGATGAGAATCTGCAAATAACACCACAATGCGCGTAGTTTGAGAATCATAAGCCGAAGGACAACTCCGCACTGCTTCCTGAATGATTTCGCTAAGATAAGCCTGACTAGAATGTACCCGCTTACCAAGTTGATCGATACTACGGCGCTTTTTCAATTGATTGACAAAAGTCAGTTCTAAATCATCATTCAGTTTATTTTTTCTTGAAAATTTAAAATCCTTGGTTATATCGCTTGTTAATACCTGACCAATCTTATTTAGCAATGCCATTTTCTACCCCACAAAAAACAAGCCAAATCAGCTTAGAGAATCCCATACAATTATAAGGCCTTTGTTGAGATGAGCAGATTTAGTGGTGGTTTTGCTGTTGATTTTTACAACACTCAAACCAGGCAAAAACAACAAACTCCGCACTTGGCGGAGTTTGTGTGAAGCATTGCGCATTATTTATTTTTCAGTTTCAAATAATGCAGCAACAAAAGATTTGGCAGAGAATGGACGCAAGTCATCAATTTTTTCACCCACACCAATAAAGCGAATCGGCACATGAGTACGACTGGCGATATTAAACAGTACACCACCTTTGGCAGTCCCATCAAGTTTGGTAATAGTTAAGCCCGTCAAGCCTACCGCCTCATCAAACATCTCGACCTGATTAATGGCATTCTGGCCAGTACCGGCATCGACCACCAACATCACTTCATGCGGTGCAGTGGCATCAATTTTCTGCATCACACGTTTTACTTTAGTCAATTCCTGCATCAAATGACCTTTGTTATGCAAACGGCCCGCTGTGTCTGCAATCAATACATCCACGCCTTTGGCACGCGCACTTTCAAAAGCATCGAAAATCACTGAAGCTGAGTCAGCACCATGACCCTGAGCAACAACCGCAATATTATTACGCTCACCCCAGATCTGTAGCTGTTCAGTTGCAGCCGCACGGAAAGTATCACCTGCTGCCAACATGACGGTCTTGCCTTCACCTTGCAGACGTTTTGCCAACTTGCCAATGGTAGTCGTTTTACCGACACCATTCACACCAACCACCAGAATCACATAAGGCGATTTATTCGGATCAATGTGTAGCGGTTTTACTCGTGGTGCCAATAAAGCCACCAGTTCTTCCTGAAGCGCTTTATAGAGTGAATGCGAATAGATCAAATCACCACGTGCCGTACGTTCAGTCAGGTTAGCGATAATGGTCTTGGTGGCTTCCACACCGATATCGGCCACCAGAAGCTGCTCTTCGACTTCTTCTAATAATTCATCATCAATTTCTTTACCACCGATCAGGATATTCACCATCCCATCGGCAAGGTTTTTACGGGTTTTGGTTAAACCCACTTTCATACGGCTAAAGAAGCCACCTTTCGCAGCAGAATCTTCATTTTCAGTTTCTGTTTCGACAGGTGCAGAAACCACAACGGTTTCGCTTGGCGTTTCTACGATAGGCACATTCACCGCAGGTAAGCTCGGTAATGTGACATCATCATCTCCGATATCAGCATCAATCAAAAATTTGTTTTGCCCATTAGATTGCTGTTGCATGCCGAATCCTTGAAAAGCATTGCGTTAAAAACCCAGATTCTACCATAACTTGCCTGCTTTGCAGCTAGCAATGCAAATGCTGGACAAACATACCAAAAAGCTACAGCTCTCGGTTGCTTTCAAGCACACATTTATTAAAAATAACTCTAAATACAAATGCCTATTTCAGGAGATCTAGTGTTCATCACCTTTTTGACTATCTCCTCTTTCTCGCCAATAATCAAACAGACGCTTTATCCACTCGGCGCAGCGGTCTTACTTAGCTTAAGTGTTAACTCGGCTCAGGCACAAACCCGAAGCGAATTATCACGGACTACTTTTGAAACTACGTTAAGTAACGGTTTAAAAGTCATTATTCGGGAAGACCATCGTGCGCCCATGGTAATGACACAAATCTGGTACAAAGTCGGCAGCAGCGATGAATCTGGAAATATTCTGGGGGTATCACATGCGCTTGAACATATGATGTTCAAAGGCACTGATAAAGTGCCAAATGACGAATTTACCCGCCTGAGCCGGATTTATGGCGGCAGTATCAATGCGGCTACCTTTACTAATTACACCAATTATTATCAGCTCTATCCTAAAGCCTATTTTCCTATGGCGCTGGAACTTGAGTCTGATCGGATGAGTAATTTACTGCTTCGACAACAGGACTTCGAGCCAGAGATTAAAGTCGTCATGGAAGAACGGCGCCAACGCACCGATGACAATCCGCGTGCGCAAGCTTTTGAACGATTTAAATGGATCAGTTATCCGACCAGCCATTATCGCCAGCCAGTGATTGGACACATGAAAACCCTGAATAATATTCAGTTGAATGATGTCAAAAAATGGTATCGGGACTGGTACAGTCCGAATAATGCCATTTTGGTGATTGTGGGGAATGTAGAATCTGAAGCTGCTTTGGCTCAGGTACAAAAATATTTTGCTGACATTCCCGCACGTCCAACACCAGCGCGCAATGACGTACTGGAATTTGAACGCTTAGGTTATCGGCATATGGAAATTAATAGCAGTGCTCAAGTGCCTAATCTGTACATGACATGGAATGTAAAATCTCTCAGCACTGCAAAAAATCCCCAAGATGCTTATGCCTTGACCATTATTCGCAGTCTTTTGGACAGTGGCATTTCTTCGCGTCTGCAAGACCGATTGGTACGTGATCGTAAAATTCTGACCTCTGTCAGCGTTTCTTATGATCCCTATAATCGCGGCGACAGCCTGTTTGGTATTTCTGCCTTACCTGCGCCGGGCATCTCTTTGCAAGAAGCACAAGAAGCGATTCAGGATGAAGTAGATTTACTTAAAACTACAGCGATAACCCAACAGGAAGTGGATCGTATCAGCACCCGCTTTATTTCCAATTTGATTTATAGCCAGGATGATATTGCCGGCCAGGCCAAAATGATTGGCAATCTGGAGGTCAATGGCTTGAGTTATCGCCTGATGGATGAATTACCGAAACACTTTGAAAGTGTCAGTGTTCAGGATATCCAGCGCGTCGCCAACGCCTATTTTGTGCGTGAAAATCTCAGCACACTTTATCTATCACCTGAACAAAACACCCAGAAACGGGGATTATAATGCTTCGACTTCATCCATTTTTGCTTATTTCAATTTTAAGTCTTAGCTCGGCTACCCATGCAGAAAACTATCTTGACCCTCAACCTGACCAAAATGACAATCTGAGTCAGTTACAGTCTATCCCCTTGCTACAAAGCTTAAAAAATATTAATCCGCAACGGGATTTTCAGGCGCCTTATATTCATGATCTGAACAATCGCTACAAGGTACGTACACTGTTTGTTGAAACGCAAGATCTTCCCATGGTCGATATCCAACTGACCTTTAATGCCGGTTCAGCCCGTGATCAGGAAATTGCCAAAGGTCTATATGGTCTGTCGAATATGGCAGCCAAGTTGATGCGTGAAGGAACCGACAAATATAGCGCCAATCAGGTGGCGGAAGTTTTTGACCAAACCGGAGCACAATTCAGCGTACAAGCCTATCGGGATATGTTTGTAGTTCGCCTGCGTACGCTTTCAGATCCGGAAAAACTGGAACCTGCATTGAGCATGCTGATGGAGGTTCTTAAGAATGCGTCATTTAAACCGTCCAGCATTAATCTGGCTTTAAGTAATACCCAAGTGGGACAAAAACAGCTGCAGGAAAACCCAAGCCGACTGATGGATATCCGTTTTTATCGCGCTTTATATGGTCAGCACCCTTATGCAGAACCAATCAGCGGCACCCAAGGCAGCACCAAGAAAATTAATGCAGAATTATTGAAAAAATTTCGTGATCAGTTTTTGGTGGCGCAAAATATGAATATTGCCATTACTGGCAAACTCAGCCCGAAACAGGCACTCGAACTGTCTGAACGAATTGCCGGCAACTTACCTCAAGGGCAAAAAGCAGAAACATTGCCACAGCCTGAAATTCAATCTGGCTTTGAAGTGGTACATCTACCCTATAACTCGTCTCAGGCGCATGTCACCTTTGGGCATTTAGGCCCAACCCGCTTTACTGAAGATAAACTGGCTTTAGAGGTCGCCAATCGCATGTTTGGCGGTAGCGGATTTAATGCGGTACTCATGCAGGAACTGCGGGTAAAACGTGGTTTTACTTATGGCGCTTATAGTTCATTGAGCTTTAGTCAGGCACCGGGCGTATTCAGCTTTAAGTATTCCACGCGTCAGGATCAACTGCTGGAGAGTATTCAGGTCGCACATCAAGCATTTATCAACTTTGTCAGTCAACCTATTGATACTCAGCGTCTGGAAGAAACCAAAGCAGGCATGTTACGCGCCTTTCCTAACAATTACAGCAGTAATGCCACCATTAATGCCCAGCTGGGCAATATGGGCTTTTATAGTGAGCAAACGGATTATTTATCCAGTTATCCAGAACGCTTGGCTAGAATCACAGCGGCGGATGTACAAAATGCAGTGCGCAAGCATTTTCATCCTGATCGCTTAACCCTGGTCGTTGTCAATAAAGAACTGGATCAAAATGCTTTGAAAATGCGTTTGGAACAGAATTTAATGGATGCCAATTATTACTTACCAACAAATCCTATGCCTAAGGCATCTCCACAGAGACCGGCGGAAGCTGACGTGCCCGAAGCGATTCCTGCTGATAAGCCTGCATCAATTTAAGGTACTGCCCACGACGGATATGCTGCTGCTCTAACAAGGCGAGTGCCATATCTTGGGTTTGGGGAAGGTTTTGCTGTTTAGACAGTTGTTGAATCTGGGTGACTTGGGAAAGGCTCAACGGACGATATAAAGCAAATGCGGCTAAAAGTAGAATGACCGCAATAATAAAAATAACCACACTGTTATAAATCTGTTCCAGTTTGATTCTGCTGAAAAATTGGCTTAGTTTTTCTGTATCTATAGACATACACTACCTCAGGTTAGAGGTAGTGTATGGTCGCAGTTACATAAGTTCAAGTCAGCGCACTGAATATTCATAAGAGCTGAATCCTGCTATTTCGAGGACTAATTCATGATTCTGGTAATAATTGTTGAATACAGCACCAATGCAACAACAAGTAATACCAGTGCAATTGCAAATTTACTTAAACCGGCTTCTGCTTCAGGCGGATGTAAGCGATCCTCATCTGCAATG
Source organism: Acinetobacter lwoffii (assembly GCF_024129115.1). Lineage (GTDB taxonomy): Bacteria > Pseudomonadota > Gammaproteobacteria > Pseudomonadales > Moraxellaceae > Acinetobacter > Acinetobacter lwoffii_T. Next base: position 519,800 of record NZ_JAMXXO010000001.1, on the reverse strand, counting down.
CGGACCAGCTCACCATTATAGAGTTTATAAAACTGCTCACGCTGGTTTTCGTCCAGCGCCCGGGTAAAGTCGTAGACTTCTTTACGTTGTGCCAGCCCATAATCACCTAGATGGGTATATTTACTGAATATAGCTTGATCGAGTTTTTTACGATGCAAATCGGCAAGTTCCATAGTTTGACCTGCAGTCGGAGGCATATCAAATTTCACACCATCTAAAGTTCTTGTCATCATGGCCTTCTCCTTATTGTTTGCTATCCATTTACAATGTAGCTTAATAATATTTATAGTTGTGTATAGTTTAATCAGTTAAACTATAACTGAAGTAAACAAATAAAATTGAATAGTTGACTTTTCCATTATTTTGTAATATTAGTTTAACAATACTAATTTATATTTGTATTTAGACTAAATAGTCTATCCTGTAATCATAATTAAAATTAAGGAGTTTTTATATGATACAACAACTCTCTCAACACGATCTGGAACATCTGTACGCAGATGCCGTGAATACCATTCAATCGCAAATGAACTTTGCTGATGCGGTAAAACAGCTTGAAGAAGCCGCTCGTGCTGGCCATGGTAAAGCAGCGCTTTTTTTAGCAGAACTTTATTATCAAGGTTTCCGTGTAGAACGAGATTCACTCAAAGCCCAGTACTGGCAAAACATGGCCACCATGCAAGCATAAAGAAACGTCACCTAGGTGGCGTTTTTTTCAGCCCTTTTTTCAATAAATAGCAATCAATACATATTTTCTTACGAATCCTTGCAAAGCTGAAACAGTAATTTCATATAAAGTTCCTAGAATAGAGCCTGAACTCCAATAGCACTTTATTCTAATGAAACCACGAAAAATTATTCAATTTGATCCGATCTGCAAAAACTTTCTGTTAAAGATCACGATGCTTAAATCTTTGATGAATTGTGGCGAGCTATGGGGCGCATATCACCAAGGCTGGGCGATGATGCGTGACCAGGAAGACTGTATCTTCCCATTCTGGCTCAATCCGCTGGATGCCAAAAATTATGCCCAGCAACATTGGCCGGATTACATTCCACGTAAAATCAATTCTGAAGATTTTGAAAATGCATTATTACCCACCCTGTCGCGACTGAATGTTACGCCAGCGCTGTTCAATACCAATGGAACCAAACTCAAACTGACTGCTGCACAGATGCGTCATCTGTTTTTTTCGCAACAAAGACTGCACATTGCTTAAATAACATGCTATTTATAAAGACTAAAACCTAAACACTTAGAGATGTTCAGGTTGAATACATACTCTAGGATTAATAATAAATTAACCAATAAGGATGATTAAGCATGACCAATGTGGCACAGGTGCTCAGTGAAAAAATGCATCAAGCTATTTATACCATCCGTCCAGATTCTACCGTTTTAGAGGCCATCACTTTGATGGCGGATAAAGGAATCGGGGCGCTTGTGGTAACCCATGAAGACAACGTGGTGGGGATTTTGTCAGAGCGGGATTACACGCGTAAGATCGCCCTGATGCAAAGAACCTCATTCGACACCACTGTTAATGAAATCATGACCTCTAAAGTGATTACCGTAAATACAGCTACTAGCGTAGAAGACTGTTTATCTTTGATGACTGAACGCCACCTACGCCACTTACCTGTGGTCGAACATGAAAAACTGATCGGTCTGATTTCAATTGGGGATTTGGTCAAAGCGGCCATGGATGACCAACGCAAATTGATTGAACAGTTACAGCAATATATCTCAGGTTAAAACACCATTTAGCTTCCTCTAAGGCATTTGAAGATCACTTAAGTGACACCAAGATAAAGTTTTATATCTGATGCATAAAAAATCCCGGTACGTGTATCGGGATTTTTTTATATGAACATTCTGAATAAAATCAGTTTAGACCTAATTTTTCTGCGACGTAATCTGAGTCTTTATCACCACGACCCGATAAGTTCACCACAATTTTGGTATCTTTTGGCAATTTACCCGCTTCACGAATTGCCCAAGCCACCGCATGCGAACTTTCTAGTGCAGGCACAATCCCTTCTACACGGGACAAGGTCATAAATGCATCCAGACATTCCTGATCGGTTGCAGTCGTATACTCAACCCGACCCAAATCTTTAAGCAAGCTATGCTGCGGCCCCACACCCGGATAATCCAGACCAGAAGCAATTGAATGCACTGGCAATGGCTCGCCTTGTTCATCTTCAAGCACATAACAGGCCATCCCATGTAACTGGCTCGGTTTACCTAAAGTCAATGTTGCTGAGTGCTTGTCAGTATCCAGACCATGACCTGCCGGCTCAACGCCTACCAGTTTCACATCTGGTTCATTTAAAAATGCAGTGAATGCACCCACTGCATTAGAACCGCCACCGACACAGGCAACGACATAATCAGGATTTGCACCAAAACGTTCATTGGCCTGAACTTTAATTTCATCACCAATAATCGACTGAAAATCACGAACCATCATCGGAAATGGATGCGGTCCAACCACCGAACCGATAGCATAGATGTAATTTTTCGGATCTTTCAAATATTCTTCAAAAGCACTGTCGACTGCATCTTTGAGTGTGGCTGTACCGCGAGTCACAGAAAAATGAGCTTGGCACCCAGAATTTTCATCTTGACGACGTTTGGATGCTCTTTTTCGATATCCACCTGCCCCATATGAATTTCACACGGAATACCCACCAAGGCACATGCAGTTGCCAAAGCAACACCATGCTGGCCGGCACCAGTTTCTGCGATGACTTTGGTCTTGCCCATATATTTGGCCAGTAGTGCTTCACCTAGGCAATGATTAATCTTGTGCGCGCCAGTATGGTTCAGATCTTCACGTTTCAAATAAATCTGGGCTCCACCGAGCTGTTCAGAAAGACGTTTGGCATGAAATAGTGGACTTGGACGACCGACATAATGAGCAAATAGGTCTTTCAATTCATTCTGAAATTCTTCAGTCTGACGAATTTCCTGATAGGCCACATTAATATCATCCATGGCCTGTTTCAGATCGGGTGGAATAAACTGACCGCCATACTGACCAAAAAAACCCTCTTCATTCGGTAACGCAATACCATTAATTTGATGAGCCATAATCATGCCTGAAATTTTAAATAAGAGATAATGAGTGACTTTATACTAGAATAATTTTTTTTAAATCACTAATAACTCTAACTAAAGTCACTTATAGATAAATGGAATTAACGCGCCAGATATTTAGTCATGTCTTCAATGCCTTTCAGCGTCATTGGAAACATATGATTTTCAAATATTTGCTGGATCAGACCAATAGTATGGGTATAATGCCAGTATTTTTCTTCTTCAGGATTCAGCCAAGCGGTTTTATCAAAATGCTGACGTAGACGCTGCAACCAGACTTGCCCAGCCTCATCATTCATATATTCAACCGAACCACCGACAGAATTCAGCTCATAGGGTGCCATGCTGGCATCACCGACTACAATCACGCGATAATCGCGCCCATAGGTATTGAACAAATCCCAGGTATTCATACGTGAACTGGAACGGCGAATATTGTCTTTCCAGACATAGTCATACAGACAGTTATGAAAATAGAAATATTCCAGGGTCTTGAATTCGGTTTTCGCAGCACTAAACAGCTTTTCACACTGGGCAATATGCGCATCCATCGAACCGCCAACATCAAATAGCATCAGTACTTTGATGCGGTTACGACGCTCCGGCACCAATTGCACATCCAGAATCCCCTGCTTGGCAGTTTCACGAATTGTCCCGTCAATATCCAGCTCTTCGGCTGCCCCCTGACGGGCAAATTTTCGTAGACGGCGCAATGCCATCTGCATCTGGCGGCTACCTAAAATCTGTTCATCATCCAGATTGCGGTATTGACGCTGCTCCCACACTTTCACCGCAGAACGCTTACGCCCCGGCCCGCCAATACGCACACCTTCAGGATGATCGCCATAGGCACCAAAGGGTGAAGTGCCACCGGTACCAATCATCTTGTTGCCGCCCTGATGTTTTTTATGCTGTTCGCGCAGACGCTCTTCTAGCATTTTCATCAGTTCTTCCAGCGATCCGGCTTTTTTCAGCTCTTCGCGCTGCTCCGGGGTCAAATGCTTTTCCAGCAACTCCAGATCAAACCAGTCTTTGGGCAGCTTATGCACCTGATTTAGCAGCTCATCCAGATCAAAGGTCGCGATACCATCAAAATAGTCTTTCATGGCGCGATCGAACTTATCGAAATAGCGCTCGTCCTTGACCATGACGGTTTTGGCCAGCTGATAGAATTCATCCTGATCGGCAAACACCAGACCTGCAGCAACCGCCTGATTCAGGTCAATCAGCTCACGAGTCGATACCGGCACGCCGTATTTGCGTAAGGTATAAAACAGTCGCACAAACATGCGTGTTTCTCCCTTAACGACGTGACATAAATGCTAGACGTTCGAGCAACTGCACATCTTGCTCATTCTTGATTAATGCACCGTACAAAGGTGGAATTGCTTTAGATTTATCAGTATTGCGCAGAATATCTTCCGGCATGTCGTCAGCCATGAGTAGACTGAGCCAGTCGATCAGTTCAGACGTTGAAGGTGGTTTTTTTAAACCCGGAATCTGGCGCAATTTAAAGAAAACCTGTAAGGCTTCATTCACCAGTGTGGTCGAGATATTGGCAAAATGCACATCAATGATTTCACGCATGGTGGCTTCATCCGGGAATTCGATGTAATGGAAGAAGCAACGACGCAGGAAAGCATCTGGCAATTCTTTTTCATTATTTGAGGTAATGATCACGATTGGGCGCTGAGTTGCGGTAATGGTCTCGCCTGTCTCGTACACATAGAACGACATTTTATCGAGTTCATGCAGCAAGTCATTTGGAAACTCGATGTCTGCCTTGTCAATTTCATCAATCAGCAGAACACAGCGTTCTTCACTGGTAAATGCTTCCCACAATTTGCCCGGCTTGATGTAGTTCTTGATGTCATAGACACGGTCATCACCCAACTGGCTATCGCGCAAGCGCGATACTGCATCATATTCATACAGACCTTGCTGTGCTTTGGTAGTAGACTTGATGTGCCAGGTGATCAGTTCCAAACCCAGACTTTCTGCAACTTGCTCGGCCAGTAAAGTCTTACCTGTACCCGGCTCACCTTTGACCAGCAACGGTTTTTGCAAACTGCGTGCAGCTTTCACCGCAAGTTTTAAACTGTCAGTCGCGATGTACTGATCGGTACCTGAAAATTGTTGAATATCAGCAGACATGATTGAACCTTATTTTTTACTTACAGCGGTGAACTTTTCTCGTGAACACGAATATTGCTTTTGTTCGACACATAGATCGACCAGCAATAGCCAATCACAGATCCAATCCCAATGACAAATAAAATAAGTGACGCATTAATCCAAACCAGGGATTGCTCTTTGGTCAGCATCCCAAATAACAGACCGAAAATCGCAGGTGCAATGGACGCATTCGACCCCTCAGATACCGTCGGTGTTAGCAGAATGGCAAAGGCCACAATCCACAAAAAACCGCCCGCAGGTTTAGGCAGGTGCTTGGTTACGCCATACCAGCACCATAAAGCAATCAGGCTGCCGAGCAGATAAACTGCTACGGCAATGCTCTGTTCAGGAATTGAGTCTAATACAGCCACATAACCATTCATTTCACAACTCCTGAATTAACATTAAGCACCGCGTAAACCTTCTGGTGCCACAGCGTTTGGATCAATCAAGCCTTCTGGCGGCATTTGCAGGAAGAACCCGCGGGTTTCAATAGAATCCATGACATGCAAGACATTGGCACGTGCCAGTTTACGTGATTCGCTTAACTCCAGATGCATGACAAAAGTCGCACGTCCAAATGCTGCCTGTACTGCTTCAGTCAATACGCTTAAAGGTTCGAATGTTTCAGCTTCGCTTTCATTCGCAGGACGCGCCACATACAGATACATTTCACTTTTTTTACTGGATTTGTAGATAGACACTTGCATATTTCAAACGACTTTTCTGGAAAAACAACCGCAAGGATACATCAAAAAAAAGACAGAAACATTAGCCACGTCTCATGCATCAGTCGTGATTTTGTATAATTGCTTTTTCTTTAACCAATCCTGTAGCTAATCACTCGCTGACTTTCATCTGGGTAGACAGATAAGATTCGTCCTGATGCAATACCTGAATCAGTGGCCGAGTTAATAACTCATAGCGCCACCCAAGCAGATAATCCGGCAGATCCTGCTCGTCCTTATGAAAAACCACATGCTGATACAAAGCATTCAGCCATTTCTTGCGCATCAGGACTTCTTTCGGAATTGAGGTTTCATTGACGACGTTCTGAATAATTGAATCAATTTTTTCGCCGATATCTTTGGAAGAATGGCGAATTGGACGTGCCAGACGTAAAGGCCAGTTTGCCGGCTCCGGCAGGAATTTCAGTAAATCTAAAATGGTTTTGCCATGCTCACGAACCACATTCGAACGAATGTCTTTCACATGACTCAGCTGGAAATTATTGCGCGGGAATTTTTCCACCAGATCAATCATGCTGGCATTTTTTAAAATGAAACTGCGTGGCTGATTCAGTGCTTTGGCAATCTGATCACGCCAGACCATTAATTGCTGCAATTGCATCAGCTGACGGCGTGAATGCCGGTAATTTCCGACATCCTGATACAACAAGGCAGTTGGGGTATCTTCGCCAATTTCCTGAGTCAGAAACCGGCAATCTTGCAAGGCAAAATCCAGCAGATCTTTCGAATCTAGATCCTGTTTAATTTTCTCTGACAGTTGCACCAGATAATGCACATCATTGGCAGCATACAGCAACTGTTCGGAACTGAGTGGACGCGCCAACCAGTCAGAACGGGTCTGGTCTTTTTCGATATCAACTTCCAGCATTTGCTTCAGCGCATTTTGATAGCTGACTTGCAGACCATGCCCCAAAAATGACATGCCGACCTGGGTATCAAACACATTGCTCAGTGATTTCTTCTGGGTATAGTGATAGATCAGGTCGATATCTTCACTACAGGCATGAAAAATATTCTGCTGTGCGTTAAAAATTTTATTGAGGAACTCAGTCAGATCCAGCGTGGTTCCATCCAACAAATAAACCTTGTTGTCTACGTTAATCTGAAAAACACCCAGCTTAGGCCATAAGGTATCAACCTTGATAAACTCGGTATCCAGCCCATACACTGAATTCTGATCCATCAGCTTCAGTACATGAGTTAAGTCGTTTTGATGTTGAATAAATTGAAACATAGAACTGAGTCTAAGATTAGATTCTCGATAGATCCATATTAACTGACCTATAGAATTTTTGTATAAAAAATAACGTCAATTCTGCCCTATTTCCTAAAAAATGGCGCTTACTTATCAGGTTTTATATTCTAATTAATATCTTTTTTATATTAAAACTAACAAGATATTTAAGCTCAGCTTACTTCATGCGCATCCGGTTATGTACTGCCTGACTCAAGGTATGGCTATCGACATATTCCAGCTCACCACCTTGAGGTACGCCTTGGGCAATTCGGGTCATCTGGATCGGCAAATGTTTGCTGGCCTCAACCAGATAATGCGCCGTGGCCTGACCTTCTACCGTAGCATTGGTCGCCAGAATCACTTCTTTCACCTGACCATTGGCCAAACGGTGCAATAAGTACGGAATACCGATTTCTTCTGGTCCAATACCATCCAGTGGCGATAAATGTCCACCCAATACATGATATTTACCTCTGAAGCTGCCACTTTGTTCAATCGCCATGACATCTGCAGGTGATTCTACTACGCAAAGCAATTCATCATCACGATCCAGCGAAGTACAGATATTGCAGACTTCGTCTTCGGTCAAAGAATGACAGACTGAACATTCATGAATGTAATTGGTTGCCTCAGTCAGCGCATGTGCCAGACCAATAGCACCCTCACGATTTTTCATGATCATATGCAATGCCATACGTTGAGCCGATTTCGGCCCAACGCTTGGCAAAATGCGTAATGCTTGAACGAGTTGATCAAAACGATCACTAAACATTGCGCATTCTTCCTTAGAACATACCTGCAAGACCAGGCGGCAAACCCATGCCTGAGTTTGCTGCTTTCATTCTTTCGTCAGATACCACTTCTGCCTGACGTGCTGCATCATTCATTGCAGCTGCAATCAGGTCTTCAATCATGTCTGGATCATCCTGAAGTAATTCAGGATTGATTTCGATACGTTTCACCACGTTACGGCAAGTCATGGTTACTTTCACTAGACCACCACCCGCCTCGGCATGCACTTCAGTTTGCGCAAGCTCTTCTTTGGCTTTTTTTACGTTATTTTCAACTTCTTTCTGCATGCGCTGAGCTTGCTGCATCAACATGTTAATGTTCATAAATATCTCCGAACATAAATTTATAAAATTAAATCAGGTCTAAACCGCGACGAATATCCTGGATAATATCACCAATCTCTTCCAAACCAACAGATACGCGAATTAAACCTTCACGAATACCAGCGGCTTCTTTGGCTTCAGGCGACAATTTACCGTGTGTCGTGGTCGCCGGATGGGTAATAGTCGATTTTACATCGCCCAGATTGCCGGTAATCGAAATAAACTGGGTATTGTCAATGACAGTCCACGCTTCCTCACGGCCACCTTTGACTTCAAAAGACACAATACCGCCAAAACCGCTCTGCTGTTTTGCTGCCAGTTCATGACCGACATGCTCAGGCAGGCCCGCATAATATACTTTTTCTACTTTTGGATGCTGATTCAAAAATTCAGCCAGTTGCTGAGCACTTGCTGAATGTTCACGCATACGCAAACGTAGTGTCTCCAAGCCTTTTAGGAAGACCCAAGCATTGAATGGGCTCATTGACGGGCCTGTGGTACGCACGTAGCCGAAGATTTCTTCTAGTAACTTGTGATTACCTACGACAGCACCACCCAAGGCGCGGCCCTGACCATCCAGATATTTAGTCGCAGAATACACTACCAGGTCTGCACCAAATTTGATTGGTTGTTGTAACACCGGTGTACAGAAGCTGTTATCAATCGCCAGTAAAGCATCATTGGCATGCGCAATATCAGCGAGTCCCTGTATATCGGCTACTTCCGCTAAAGGATTCGATGGAGATTCAACAAAGAGAATTTTTGTTTCAGGCTTGATGGCATTTTTCCATGCATCAAGATCGGTCAAATCAACGAAATCAACGCTGACGCCAAATTTTGCGACATATTTTTCAAACATGGAAACCGTAGAGCCGAAGACAGCACGTGAACAGATCACATGATCACCCGCTTTTAAAAAAGCCATCATCACTGCCATAATGGCTGCCATACCCGAACTGGTGGCGACGGCGCGCTCTGCACCTTCAAGTGCAGCCAGACGCTTTTCAAACATGGCAACGGTCGGATTGGTAAAGCGAGAATAGATATTGCCCGGCTCCTGGCCTGAGAATTTGGCTGCGGCTTCTGCAGCATTTTCATACACAAAGGACGATGTTAGAAAAATCGGTTCGCCATGCTCACCTTCAAAAGTGCGGGTATGACCGGTACGAATGGCTAAAGTTTCTAATTGGTAAGAAATATCGTCTTGCTGGCTCATCGCTTTACCTCAGCCCTCAGGCTGCCTTTTGTAAAAATTTGCCAACATTTTGAGCGCCTAAGCTATTTCAGGTCAAGGCATAATAAGCGATTATTGCTTAGACTTCGATCAATCCTCCCGCGGATACGGATATTTTATTTACATGATTCAGTTAAAACAAAACTTTCAGCGCCAGCAAAAAAAATTGAAACACCTCAGCACCCGGGTGTTTAATGCCTCCTCACTGATCCTGTCGCAAAAAACCCCTTTTGAATATATTGCCGGCACCGAGTTTTGCAAGATTCGCTATTATGCTTCACCTGAGAAAAAATATAAGGAGCCTCTGGTTTTCATCGCACCCTTGGCGATTAATATGGATATCTATGATCTGTATCCTTATCGCTCTCTGGTCAAGCATTTTCAGCATAGTGGTTTTGATGTCTATCTGGTGGAATGGAAACGCTTTAACTTTAAGCACCGCCACCTGAATTTTCTATCTTTTATCGATACAGCCATTCCTCAATCTATTGAAACCATCTGCAAGCATTCAGGCAGTCAGTTCATTTCCCTGCATGGCTGGAGTATGGCTGGCGTGTTTGTCACGCTCTATACTGCCCTGCATTCACCTGAACATGTCAAGAATCTGATCGTGGTCGGTAGCCCCATCGACAGTTATGCGTCAGGACGTGTCGGCAAACTTTTTTCTACGACCAATAAACTGATTTCTAAAAATAAAAATCTGCAACAAGCCATTCATCAAGGACTGATCCCGAAGCAATATATTCATACACCGGGTATTGTAAATGCCTTGGGCTTCAAGTTACTTGACCCGATCGGCTGGCTTAAAAGCCAGAAGCAGTTTTTACTGAATCTGGACCATGTCGAAGATGTCTATGAACATGCCACTATGGGGAATTTCCTGAACAAGATGATTGATTATCCAGGTGGGATTAATCAGGACATGGTGCTGCATTTATGGCTGCAAAATCCTTTAAAACAGGGTTCTATCACTTTGGATGGCCGTGTCGTTGATCTTAAAAATATCAGCTGCTCCCTGTTGGTAGGTGCAGGTCAAACCGATCAGATTGTCACAGAACAGTCAGCTAAGCCTTTGATGGAATTGACAAGTAGCCAAGATAAGACGTTTACTCTTATACCGGGTGGTCATCTTGGACTAATGTCGAACCAGAAAACGGCAAATACATTCTGGCCCAAAATGACGACCTGGCTGGTGCAGCGCTCTACACGTCTTGATGTTTAGTGTAGATTCCCCGCACCAGAAAAAAATATTAAATAGCTTTAAACATATTCAGAGGGTACAGCATGATTCAGTCAGTGGCATTTATCGGCCTAGGTGCAATGGGTTTTCGTATGGCTGCACATTTACCCAAGCAGTTTGATACGGTCTATGTCTGGAACCGCAGCTTTAACAAAGCAGAGCAACATGCTGCTGAATATGGCACCCAAGCCGTCACACTGGAACAGGCCGTACAGGCAGATGTGATTTTTTCATGCTTGCCAACTAGCGCTGACGTTGAACGACTTCTGGAAAATTTACCGTTTAAATCCGGTTCAGTCTGGGTCGACTGCACCAGTGGTGTACCGGATTCTGCCCAAAAACTGGCAGTACAACTGGCTGAACATGGGGTAATCTTTCTGGATGCACCGGTCAGCGGTCAAACCATTGGCGCTGAAAATGGCACGTTAACTGTGATGGTGGGCGGTAATACAGAGGGTTATGAAAAAGCCCTTCCTGCGATGCAGGCTTTTGGCAAACTGATCAAGCATGTCGGTGAATCTGGCGCGGGTTTTGCAGTGAAGGCCGTAAATAATATGTTAATGGCTGTAAACCTGTGTGCTGTCGCAGAAGGCTTTACTACACTGAAAGCGCATGGGGTAAACCTGCATGAAGCACTGGATTGTATTAATGCTTCCAGCGGTAAAAGTATGGTGACTGAAACCGTATTGCCACAGCGTATTTTAAACCGCAGTTTTCCTGTAACCTTTGCCCTGCCACTCTTGGCCAAGGATACAGGCATTGCAATCGACCTTGCGCGTGAAGCCAAACTTTCTGCGCCTGTGCTCTCGTTGACCCAGAATCTGATTCAGGCGGCCAGCGATCTGTCGGATAAAAACAGTGATTTTTCCAGCGCTGTGAAAATGTATGAATCATGGAGTAATATTACCATCGAGTAATATCTCGCCATTGAATAATGATAACGAAACCTCATATTGTGACTAGTAGGCAGGCACATATAGTGGATAACCCAGAGGAAACTCTCATGAAGAAATTTTCTGTTGCAGCATTGATTGGCTTTGCAACTTTGTTCGGGGCTTCAACATCGGTTCTTGCATCTGAACAAGAGTGCAAAAAATTAAAAAATGATCATGACGTGATTTATGCGTCTAAAGGTTTCTGTTTCAAAGATCCTGAAGCAAAAGCCAAGTTTGGTAATGACAATTGCTATACAACCAAACCAAAATTCTCGGAAAAAGAGCAACAACGTCTTGACGCGATCAAAGATCGTCAGAAAGAATTGAACTGTAAATAATTCAGTTTAATGACGCTCAAGGAATATACTTATGACTTATGATGATCAGAATATTTTTGCACGAATTCTACGCGGTGAACTTCCTGCGATAAAAGTGTATGAAGATGACCAGGTTCTTGCATTTATGGACATCATGCCTCAGGCAGAAGGTCATACTCTCGTGGTTCCGAAAACTCCGGCGATCACTTTACTGGATCTACCCCCTGAAGCTGCAGCCTATACGATTCAGATCGTACAGAAAGTTGCAAAAGCCATTGAAAAAGGTTTAGGTGTGGACGGTATCGTGCTGATGCAATTATCAGGGGCCGCAGCGGGTCAGACCGTACCACACATACATTTCCATCTGGTTCCTACCTCTTTGCACAATCTGGGCAAACATGCAGCACAAATGGGCGACCAGGAAAAAATTAAAGCGCTGGCTGAGAAAATTAAAGCTGCCCTTTAAGCTATTCTTAATACCTAAAAATGGAGCCTCGGCTCCATTTTTTATGTCTAATGTATTTCACTCTTGATTAAGCCAATAAAATATCAGTAAAAGTCACCTAGCTTATTTTTAAGTTTTGCAGCAAACACCGAGCTTAGCTGTATTTGCATCAATCCTGCTTACCCCACTCATAATCCTATAAAAAATAAGACAATGATTGTCTTTAATATTTCTGAAATATTTCCTTAATCATATTGACTTATTTGTAATGAATACTTGGCACCAATAGAGCAGTAGATGTTTCAAAACAATACTGAAACTTGTTTTTAAGACGATGAATAAAAAAGTCTTTATTGGAGCAACACATGAAAAAAACGTTATCTGCATTAGCAATCGGGGCAACAATTTTAACACCAGTGATGGCAGCTGCTGCTGATGTTAAAGTGTATGGTCGTGCACACGTTTCTTTAGATTATCTGGATGATGGCCAGGATTATAACGAAGTAGGTCTTTCTTCAAACTCTTCACGCCTAGGCTTTAAAGCTGAACAAAAACTAGAAAATGGTATGACTGTATTTGGTCAAATCGAACAGGAAATTAACTTTGCAAGTGGTTCTGCAAATGATGATGTTGAATTTGCAACTCGCGATACTTTTGTTGGTTTAAAAGGTGATTTTGGTCAAGCGCGTATCGGCCGTTTTGACAGCCCATTCAAAGTAGCACGTGGCCCGGTCAACTTCTTTGGTGATATGGTCGGTGACGTTCGTAACGTTACGCGTGTAGGCAACCTGCGTTTTGATGAACGTAATGCCAATACCATTGAATATAAATCACCAAAATTTGGTGGTGGTTTCAACGTATTAGGTGCGATGTCACTACATGAAACAAATAGCCCGGATGCCACTAAAGATGGCGCTAAAGACAAAGATAAAGCTTACGACCTCGCTTTAACCTATAAAGAAGGTAAAGTTGATTTCGCTGCTGCCTATGAACACTATGAAGAAGAAGCTGCCCGTGGCGAACGTGATGGTTTCCGTATCGCAGGTGCTTACAAAATCACACCTGAATTCAACCTGGGCGGTTTATATCAATTCCTTCAACACGATAATTCTGAAGCAAACCCAGATGCACAAGTATTTGGTGTAGCCGGTGAATATAAATTTGCACCAAAAACCTCATTCCGTGGTGAAGTATTCCACCGCGATGTCGATGCCGATGATGCAAATGCAACTTTACTGGCAATCGGACTTGAACACCGTTTAGATCCAACAGTCCGCATTTATGGCAACATAGCAACTGTACTAAATGATGAAAACTCAAACCTTACCCCTTGGGCACAAGGTCGTACCAATGCTGTAGGTGGCGCACGCGGTGAAGACAGCCTAGGTCTTTCTCTAGGCATGCGTTACGACTTCTAAGTCCAGTCTCCCTCACAAAGCTTAAAAAGAACATGCCTCCAGCATGTTCTTTTTTTGGTGTGTTTTTTATCAATATAAATATGATGTGAAAGATTATGATACTGATATTCAACCCTTATAGAACCAACCAATTTAGTTTGATTAATTTTATTCTTTATTTTAAAACCAAGCATTTTAATCAGATTAAAAAATATTAATCCAACTAAAATAATCTACATTCTAATATATAAATATAAGCATTTTAGTCGGATTTAAAAACCAATAAAATTACATAAAATAATAAAAAATATTTATAATAAATTTTAACTCATATAAATATATATCTATTATTTTCAAATACTTATAAATATATATTTATTTAAACTGTATCGTCTATTTATTTTTTAGTTACAATAGATTAATAATATACAACAAGTCATATAACAGGCTTAGTCGAATGAGCTTAGTTCCCAAAAATCTAAACCAGAGAGTGGTTAGAGAAATAACCGCCATTTTAATTATCAAGGTTATTTTACTGATGGTAATTAAAAACATCTGGTTTGATGCGCCTACGATTCCTAAAAATTTTGATAACCAAGTCGCCGAGCGTATCGCCGGCAATCCTTCCCAAATCCAGGAGACACGTTGATGATTTCTGAAAGCGTGGTCGATCTCTCGCGGTTCCAGTTCGCCATGACCGCGATGTATCACTTTATTTTTGTTCCACTGACGCTAGGTCTGGCATTTCTGCTTGCCATTATGGAAACCACCTATGTGATTTCCGGCAAAGAAATCTATAAAGACATGACCAAGTTCTGGGGAAAACTGTTTGGTATTAACTTTGCCTTAGGGGTAACCACCGGCCTGACCATGGAGTTCCAGTTCGGAACCAACTGGGCTTATTACTCGCATTATGTCGGTGATATTTTCGGTGCACCGCTGGCGATTGAAGGTTTGATGGCCTTCTTCCTTGAATCGACGTTTATTGGCTTGTTCTTCTTTGGCTGGGATCGCCTGTCCAAAGTACAACATCTGGCCGTAACCTGGCTGGTGGCTTTGGGTTCAAACATGTCCGCACTCTGGATTCTGGTCGCCAATGGCTGGATGCAAAACCCGGTCGGTTCGGCATTTAACTATGAAACCATGCGTATGGAAATGGTGGACTTTGCTGCATTGATCTTTAACCCGGTCGCTCAGGTTAAATTTGTGCATACAGTGTCTGCCGGTTATGTCACAGGCGCCATCTTCGTCCTGGCTATTTCAAGTTACTACATGCTGAAAAAACGTGACCTGCCTTTTGCACGCCGTTCTTTTGCCATTGCAGCCATCTTCGGGCTTGCTTCTACACTTTCGGTGATTTTACTGGGTGATGAATCAGGTTATGAGCTGGGCGATGTACAGAAAACCAAACTGGCAGCGATTGAAGCAGAATGGGATACTCACCCTGCACCTGCACCATTTACTTTGTTCGGTATTCCGAATAAGGAAACCATGACTACAGATTATGCAGTGAAAATTCCTTATGTAATGGGTCTGATTGCTACACGTTCTACGACTGAACAAGTTACAGGTATTAAGGACCTGCTGGTTCAGCATGAAGCGCGTATCCGTAATGGTATGGTGGCCTATTCGCAACTGGAAAAATTACGTGCTGGTGATCAGTCTCCAGAACTGAAAACCGCTTTTGAAGAAAGCCAAAAAGACCTCGGTTACGGTCTGCTGCTGAAGAAATACACGCCAAATGTCGTTGATGCCTCTGAAGAGCAAATCAAAGCAGCTGCTAAAGATACCATTCCACACGTACCAAGTCTGTTCTGGGCCTTCCGTGCCATGGTTGCTTCTGGCTTCTTGATGCTACTTCTATTTGCACTGGCAACTTTTGCGGTAGCAAAACGTAATGCTGAAAACAAACCATGGTTATTGAAATTTGCATTATTTGCACTTCCTCTGCCTTGGGTTGCTGCGCAAACTGGCTGGTATGTGGCAGAAGTAGGTCGTCAACCTTGGACCATTGGTGAGGTATTACCGACGCATCTTTCAGCATCAAGCTTAAGTACAGGTGATGTCTGGGGTTCAATCCTTGCATTGGCAGCATTCTATACCGTGTTACTGATTATCGAGATGTATCTGATGATCAAGTTCTCACGTCTTGGCCCAAGCTCACTGCATACCGGTAAATACCATTTTGAAAAGCTTGCAGCTGCAGAGAAGGCAAATGAGGAGACTCACGCATGATCGAATATGAATTATTAAAAATCATTTGGTGGGTGCTGGTCGGCGTATTGCTGATTGGCTTTGCCCTCACCGATGGCTTCGATATGGGCTCCATGGCGATCATGCCATTTGTGGGCAAAAATGATAGCGAGCGCCGTGCAGCGATCAATACCATTGCGCCGCACTGGGACGGTAATCAGGTCTGGTTTATTACTGCCGGCGGTGCGTTATTCGCTGCCTGGCCAATGGTCTATGCAACTGCCTTCTCTGGCATGTACTGGGCCCTGCTACTAGTCCTGTTTGCCCTGTTTCTGCGTCCGGTCGGCTTTGACTATCGCTCAAAGCTGGAAAATACCAAATGGCGCAATTCATGGGACTGGGGTCTAGCCATTGGTGGTGCAGTTCCTGCATTGGTCTTTGGTGTAGCTTTCGGCAACATGTTCCTGGGTGTACCATTTACTTTAGATGAAACTGTACGTTCTACTTATACAGGTAGCTTCTTTGCCCTGCTGAATCCGTTTGCAATTGTCTGTGGTCTGGTCAGTTTATCGATGCTGTGTGCACATGGTGGTGCATGGCTGATGTTACGCACAGATGGTGACCTACGTCAGCGTTCTGCCAAAGCAACGCAAATCATGGGTCTGGTGTATTTGGCAACTTTCCTGGCAGCCGGTGCATGGTTGTATTTTGGTGGTATTCAAGGCTATACCTTGGTTACACCTTTTGATACCAATGGTGTTGCCAATCCGCTTGCAAAAGAAGTATTGACCAATGCTAATCCAGGCTGGATGAACAACTATTCGACTTATCCAATCACGATGGCAGCGCCTATTGCCGGCATTTTGGGTGGCTTGATCATTGTCTTGGCAGCAGGTAAAAACAAAGCAGGCCTGAGCTTCCTGGGTTCATCTCTGGCTGTCATCGGTGCAATTCTAACTGCTGGTTTTGCCCTATTCCCTTTCCTGATGCCTTCAAGCATTAACCCGGTTGCAAGTCTGACTATGTGGGATGCGGTATCTAGTAAAAATACTTTAACGGTCATGACCGTTGCTGCCTGTATCTTTGTTCCACTGATCCTGATCTATACCACTTGGTGTTATTACAAGATGTGGGGCGTGATTACCAACAAACACATTGAAGATAATTCACATAGCCTGTACTAAGGCTATGTCTTAAGGAGAGACAACTATGTGGTATTTTGCCTGGATTCTGGGTGTACTGATGGCATGTTTTGCCAGTGTGATTGCTGCCATTTACATGGAACAACACCAAGACCTGGATGAGGAATAAAACATGACAGAAGCTGCGCTTGAGAAAACCGTTGTAGACAAGAAACCAAACAAATTTGCGATGATGATTTCCTGCCTCCTGGCTTTTCCTCTCGCAGCAGTGTTATTGGTTCATCCTTCTGCAATGCTGGATGCCAACGGTGAATATAGCCATAGTGCCATGATGTATATCATGATTGGTATTTCTGGAGGCTTTGTCCATGGTGTTGGCTTTATGCCGCGCCACTGGTTCTGGAAATGGTTGTTTAGCCCTTTCCTAGCATGGCCTTTAATGATCTGGGGTTATTACACCTGGTTTCTCAGTTAAAGTATGAAATTAAAAAGCCCTCATTTGAGGGCTTTTTAATTTCATACGAATTCTAAAATATTCTTCTTTTTTCTTCTGGCCAAAACAGGATTTTTAAAACAACTTATTTTAAGTATATAAAAAGCCGGAACCAGTCCGACTTTTAGAATGACTTATCGATGAGTATGAATCGACATCACAATGCCCATCCCGGCCAGCATGGAAATCACTGCCGTTCCACCATAACTCATGAGCGGTAATGGATCTCCAGTTACAGGTAAAATCCCGCTCACCATGCCTGAGTTTAAAAATACAAAGAAGAAGAAAGTCAGTCCCATGGCTCCAGCATATAAACGGCCAAAGTTATGAAAGCTGTTTAAACCAATCATCAGACAGCGAATAATAATGGCAGTGAATAAACTAAACAGCAGGAAAACGCCGATAAAACCGAATTCTTCGGCATAAGTCGACATAATAAAGTCAGTATGATGTTCAGGCAGATAACCTAAATGTGATTGGGTACCTTCGGTATAGCCTTTGCCCGTGGAACCACCTGAACCAATCGCAATTTTGGACTGGATGATATTCCAGCCTGCACCCAAGGCATCCGATTCCGGATCAAATAACGTGGTAATACGTTTTTTTTGATACTCTTGTAGCACGAACATCCATGCAGCCGGAGCTGCCACAGCTACCGCCGCTGCTGCGCCACCAATCAGACGCCACGACATCCCACTTAAAAATAGAACAAAAATACCAGGAATTACCAAGCCAATGTTCAAGTCAGGCTGAAGTGCCACCAAAACAAATGGTACGCCCAATAAAATCAAAGCCCCGACAATATGCAAAAATTTGGGAGGAAACGGCTTACGTGCAAAATACCATGCCATCATCAAAGGCATGGCAAATTTCATCACCTCACTCGGTTGCATGCTTCCCACCCCTGGCAAGGTAATCCAGCGGGTTGCACCCAAACGTTTTTCACCAATCACAAAGACCAGAAGCAGCATGAAGATCCCGAAGGCATACAGGTATGGACTAATCGCCTGATAGACTTTCGGTGGAATCTGCGCACAGATAAACAGCAGCACAAAACCAATTCCAAAACTGATCGCCTGACGCACCACCATGCCAGAGTCTTCGGATGTCGCGCTATACACCACCATTAAACCCAGGATTGCATTGAGAACTAGAAAGCACAATAACCAGGGATCAAGGTGCAACTTGGTCCATCGAGATGAATCTTGCGGGTTAATACTACGTCCATCACGCAAAGAGTGACGTAAAAACCGATACTGCTGTGAAGGTATCATTGGCCAAAAGGTGAAAAAGAATGATGGCAAAATTATAAGTGAAAGCTCTAGCGAATAGATCGCTATAGCCAGATTTATTCTGCTTTTATTTAAATATTATTTGAATATATTTTTAAGCCTGAGCCTGTAAAATCAGCTTGGCCAGTTCCAGATCGTCCGGATAGGTAATTTTAATATTATCGGAACGCCCTTGTACTACACTCACCTGTTCGCCGATATGTTCCAGCGCACTGGCTTCATCAGTAATCGTAGCACCATCTTGCAAAGCCTGCTCAATCGCCCGTTTCAACACACCTAGCTTGGCCATTTGTGGTGTTTGTGCCTGCCAGAGCATCGAGCGATCCACTGTTTTCTCGATATCAAAATTGGTTACTACACGCTTAAGTGTATCTCGCACCGGGATGGCCAGAATCGCAGCCTGATCATTTGTAATCGCCGTATTGACCAGTTGTTGCAGACAATCCAGACTGACACAGGGACGCGCCGCATCATGTACCAGCACCCAATCATTTTCAGAAGCGATTTGAGATAAATAGTTCAGTGCATTTAACACGGAATTCACCCGCTCGGCACCACCCAAACAAAAATGGGCTTTCTCCAGACTGGAAAATGGCAATGTTTTTGCCACGTTGTCCTGTGCACCAATCGCCAGGACATAACCCATCAAAGGCAGTTGATTCAGACGAGCCACCGTATGTTCAAGAACAGTTCGCTCTTGAATCATCTGATATTGTTTCAGTTCTATTTTAGAGAAACGGCTACCGGAACCTGCAGCTGGAAGAATGACCCAAAGTTTAAGGTGTGGTTGGTGCTTCAGCTGACTCATTGGTTCGCAGGTCTACTTTAGAATTAGGATTAAGATAGATCGGTTTATATTGAGTACTGATCGTGCTCATTTGAATAAAAGTTTCGCGTGGCTTAATCAGACCAAGATCTAAACGCGCATGTTCTTCGATGGCTTCAATACCATTCTTCAAATCATAAACTTCTGCTGCCAGAACGCGATTACGCTCTTTTAGCTCATCATTCAATTCCATTTGTTGTTGGATTTTCTGGGTCAGTTGCTGATGATCATGATAACCACCTTCACCAAACCAGTATAAATATTGAAACCCTGCGATCAAAATGATCGCAAGGCCCAACAGTACTTTACTCGCAGTCGAGTCGAATACATTTAACATTGACATAAGTCGCTTAGTTCAAACCTTTGAACTCAGCTTTACCGCGATATGCAGCATTAGTCAATTCTTCAATACGAAGTAATTGATTATATTTCGCTACACGGTCAGAACGGCAAAGTGAACCCGTCTTGATTTGACCCGCTGCTGTACCTACTGCAAGATCAGCAATCGTTGAATCTTCAGTTTCGCCTGAACGGTGTGAAATTACCGTAGAGTAACCATTTTCTTTCGCAAGGTAAATGGCATCTAAAGTTTCAGTCAAGGTACCGATCTGGTTGTATTTAATCAGAATAGAGTTACCCACTTTTTCGTTGATACCACGCTGCAGGATTTTCGGATTCGTTACGAACAAGTCATCACCTACCAACTGGATCTTGTCACCAAGAATAGAAGTCAGGTAAGACCAGCCTTCCCAGTCAGATTCGTCCAGACCATCTTCGATCGAGATAATTGGGTACTGGTTTACAAGACCTGCCAAATAGTCAGAGAACTGGTTGCTTGTGAACGCTTTGTTGCCTTCGCCAGCAAGAATGTACTGACCATTTTTGTAGAATTCTGAAGATGCACAGTCAAGCGCAAGCATGATGTCAGAACCTGCTTTGTAGCCAGTTTGACCAATTGCTTCAAGAATAACTGTGATTGCTTCTTCGTTTGAACGTAAGTTCGGCGCAAAACCACCTTCATCACCTACCGCAGTGTTTAAACCTTTTTTGTTTAAAACTGATTTAAGTGAATGGAAGATTTCAGCACCGGCACGTAGCGCTTCAGAGAATGAAGTGAAGCCTACTGGCTCAATCATAAATTCTTGAATATCGACGTTGTTGTCTGCATGTGAACCACCATTGATGATGTTCATCATTGGTACAGGCATGGTTAGAATCGTTTGACCGCGAAGATCTGCGATGTATTGGAAAAGAGGAATTTTCTTTTCTTCAGCAGCAGCGCGCGCAGCAGCCAAAGACACTGCCAAAGTTGCGTTTGCACCTAATTTTTCTTTGTTTTCAGTACCGTCAAGCGCGATCATCGTGTTATCGATGTCTTTTTGTTCGAATACTGATTTACCGACCAAAGCGTCACGGATTAACGTATTGACGTTATTTACCGCAGTTTTAACGCCTTTACCTAAGTAACGCGCTTTATCGCCATCACGAAGTTCTAAAGCTTCACGAGAACCAGTTGAAGCACCAGATGGTGCACATGCACGGCCAACTACGCCAGATGCTAAGATTACGTCTGCTTCGATGGTAGGGTTACCACGAGAGTCCAAAATTTCACGTGCACGAATGTCAACGATTTGGCTCATGAACTATTCCTCAGTTGATTAATATGAGCTGCCTATACGGCAGCGCAAGAGTGATAAACTCAGTGTGTATCTAACTTTTCGAAACCTTTAACCAAGGTATCCAATTCTTTTAGCTGTGCCAGGAACGGCTCAAGCTGAGACATGCGCAGCGCACATGGACCATCACACTTGGCTTTTTCCGGATCTGGATGTGCTTCCAGGAACAAGCCTGCAAGACCCGTTGCCATACCCGCACGTGCAAGCGTTGTAATTTGCGCACGACGACCACCGGCAGAATCTGCACGGCCGCCTGGGGTTTGTAAGGCATGGGTCACATCAAAGAAAACCGGGACATTCATTTCTTTCATGATGTCGAAGCCCAGCATGTCTACAACCAGATTGTTATAGCCAAATGCCGAACCGCGTTCACAAATGATCAGCTTGTCATTTCCGGCTTCCAGACACTTATGCAAAATATGACGCATTTCGTGTGGAGCCAGGAACTGGGCTTTTTTGATATTGATGATGGCATCCGTTTTTGCCATTGCTTCCACAAGATCCGTCTGACGGCTTAAGAAAGCTGGCAATTGAATAATGTCTGCCACTTCTGCAACAGGAGCCGCTTGGTACGGCTCATGCACATCGGTGATGATCGGTACATTAAAGTGTTTTTTAATGTCAGCTAACCACTCGAGACCTTTTTCCAGGCCAGGCCCACGGAAAGAGTTCAGGCTTGAACGGTTGGCTTTATCAAAGCTGGCTTTGAACACATAAGGAATGCCCAAACGTGTGCAGATATCGACATAAGTCTCTGCGATTTCAAAAGCCAGGTCTTTAGATTCAAGTACATTCATTCCGCCGAATAATACAAATGGCAAATGATTTGCCATTTGTATATCGCCCAAACGTACAATTTCTTGTGGTTTTAATTGCGACATTTAAACTTCCCTAGTTGTGTCCTACGCACCGATTATTTGGTTTTTTGGTACTGCTTTTTCGCAGCATCAATGAAACCGGCAAATAATGGGTGACCATCACGTGGCGAGCTGGTAAATTCCGGGTGGAATTGTACTGCAATAAACCAAGGATGTGCAGGAATTTCAACAGTTTCTACCAGATGCTGTACCGGAGAATAACCAGAAATCTTCATGCCTTTTTCTTCCAGCACTGGGATATAACGGTTGTTCATCTCGTAACGGTGACGGTGACGCTCGATGATTTCTTCAGAACCATAAACTTCTGCAGTTTTAGTCCCTGCAACCAGTTCAGATTTTTGCGCGCCTAAACGCATCGTGCCACCCAGATCAGAATCAGCAGAACGTTGCTGAACTTCACCACGCTCATCTAACCATTCAGTAATTAAACCAATCAATGGAGATTTGGTTGAACGGTTAAATTCAGTCGAGGTCGCGTCTGCAATACCAGCAACATTACGTGCGTATTCGATCACAGCCAACTGCATACCCAAGCAAATACCGAGGAACGGCACACCGTTCTCACGTGCGAACTGAATCGCCTTCATTTTGCCTTCAGTACCGCGCTCACCAAAACCGCCAGGAACCAGAATCGCATCAGCATCTTTCAATACTTCTGCTACATCTTGGCTTTCAAGCTCTTCAGCGTTTACGTAGTCAATCTGAACTTTCACACGGTTTTGAATACCCGCATGTAGAAGTGCTTCGTTGACAGACTTGTATGCATCTGGAAGTTCAACGTATTTACCAACCATTGCAACACGTACGGTGTATTCAGGGTTCAGCAGTGCTTCTACAACGTTATCCCAATCTGTTAAGTCAGCTTCAGGAAGATCGTTATAGCCAAAACGTTCACAGATTAAATCATCAACATTTTGTTCGTAGAATGTACGTGGAATCTGGTAGATCGAACGCGCGTCTTTACATACCACAACGGCACGTGCTTCAACGTTGGTAAATAATGCAATCTTACGCGTCGTATCGGCATCTACATCGTATTCTGTACGGCAGATGAGAATGTCTGGCTGAATACCAATCGACAGGAGTTCTTTAACAGAGTGCTGTGTTGGTTTGGTTTTTAATTCTGCTGCAGACTTAATGTATGGGAGTAACGTTAAGTGCATTAACATGGTACGTTTATGACCAAGTTCAACCATTAACTGACGTACAGATTCCATGAATGGGAGAGATTCAATGTCACCTACAGTACCGCCGATCTCTACGATCGCAACGTCATAACCTTCGCCTGCACGAAGTACACGCTCTTTGATATTGTCAGTAATGTGTGGAATAACTTGCACAGTACCACCCAGGTAGTCACCACGGCGTTCTTTGTTTAGAACATCCTGGTAAACACGGCCTGATGTGAAGTTATTCAGTTTGGTCATTTTCGCACGACGCAAGAAACGTTCGTAGTAACCCAAGTCTAAGTCTGTTTCAGCACCATCTTCTGTAACAAAAACTTCACCATGCTGGAATGGGCTCATTGTCCCTGGATCGACATTAATGTATGGATCCATTTTTACCATGGTCACTTTTAAACCACGAGCTTCTAAAAGTGCAGCAACAGAAGCAGCTGAAATACCTTTACCTAGTGATGAAACTACACCACCAGTAACGAAAATAAAATGGGTCATTGGGTTTCTCGTACAATCGAGCCTAAATCGGCCTGCAATGTTGCGCAATTTTACTTTACCTTGTACCTAGAAAGCAAAGTCAATCCGCATCAATTCAAAGAACAATAAACAATTGACTATTCTAACAGCAATTCCTATAAAAAATTACAGTAAGTTCATATGATTTCTATCTTGCATTTTGCTGCTATAATAGTGTATCCCCTCCACACTTTTATGTTTGATGCAATGATGATGAAGAAACTTTTAATCTCCACCCTAATCCTGACTGGCCTGACATTAACTGCGTGTGTAAAAAAAGAAGCACCAAAAGAAGAAGAGCAAGTAGAAGTTACTCCAGCATCTGAAATCTCGACTCCAGAACCAACGCAATTTGAACCGCTTGAACCTGTAGAGCCAATGGTAATTGAAGAGGAAGTAGCGCCAACGGTTGAAATTCAACGTGAGCAAACTGAAAACACCACGACCGAAATCCGTCGTGAAATCAAAAAGCCAGAAACAACTGAGCCGGCACCAGTGCCTGAAACCCGCGAAGAACCTGCGTCAAAGCCTGCTGAGACCACCCCTAAAACCAATTCAAATCCAGAAAACAAGTCTGAAGATGATGCGGTTGCTGACGCGATTGCCGCAGCGATGCCAGCACTTGACTGATTACAGGATCATTCATCAAAAAAACCCAGCAGATGCTGGGTTTTTTATTGGAACTTTTTAAGCAGATACTGTTGCCGGTGCACGAGATAAGTGAATCAAATAGTCTGCCATTAGTCGGGTAGCCCAAGATTCGGTTTGCATCAAGCCCTGATAAAAGCCGCAATGACTGCCTTTTTTGGTGGTAATCACCATAATATTGGACATCGCCCGAATTTTTTCTTTATAGGGCTCTAAATTTCGGATGTGACACACTGGATCATCCTCCGCATTTAAAATCATCAGCGGAATTTTGACACTTTCAAACACATAAATCGGATTGGTTGCTTGAGTATAACTTGCATAATCCGTAAATCCAGCCAGTTCAAAATAGAGTTTTTCAAATTCGGACAGATCTTTAACTTCTAATAACTGTTTCCAGCTTGGGCAGACCTGCCAGGTTTCCTGATAAGGATGAATAAAGCTCTTAATCAGTTTTTTGGCCATAACTTTACTGTAAAACGGATGCACATTGGCAAAACCAGTTTCAGTGTTATAGCCAGGACATAAAGCAAAAGCTGCTTTTAATGGGGTTTGTTCACCCTCTTCGCCCAGATAACGCACTAACAATCCCGTACCCGCAGAAGAGCCAACCCCATAGAGATCGGACTGAGGAAATCTGTCCTGTATATACAAGAGTTGTTCACGCAAATCCTGAGTTGAACCAAACAGGTTCATTTTAGGCACAGGCATGGGTAAGTCTGCGTGACCACGGCGTAAACACAATGCCACACGCCAACCGGTATGTTTATGCAGATCACGAACCAGTTCACGCATCGATTCAGGAGAACCGGTAATGGTATGGAGTAAGACAATCGTTGGCGTATTTGCCGGAAGATCCAGTCCATACCAGGCAATACCGGTAATGCCGCCATCTGACATTTTCAGCTGTTCAAGCGCATCATATTTCAGTTTAATGGTGCGTTTTTTAATTAAATCGAAATACAGAATATGTGCGTGTGCATTGGCTAACCAAGGTGTAGGACGATATTTTTGTTGCAGCTGCGGTAAGCGCTCAATGAGTCCTGAAAATACACCATTCGGATTGTAATACAGGGTCGGCTCGTCTGCTCCACTGAAACGATCCAGATACTCACTGGAAAGCTGACCCAATTTTTTAAGCAACATTTTCATCTGTCATCCCCCTCTAGTTGTACTAGCTGTGATTTACAAATTTCATGCCGACTTGAATCAATAGTTCGAATTAAGTTTTAGCTTGGAATGATTGGATCCGCTGGCCCATCTGTACAGCCAAGGCTTCAAGTCCGGACTTAGGTCGGATCATGACTTCAAAATCAATCATCTGACCCTCTTCATTAAACTGAATCATGTCAACTCCCTTTAGTTTTTTATCGCCCACATTGGCAGAAAACTCAAGTACGACATTGTTACCATCTTCACTTATAAATTCACGGTGATAAGTGAAGTTTTCAAAGACTTGAATGACATTGGTCAAAATAAAAAATACCATCTGTTTTCCAGGATAAGGCTGAAACGCTACGGGTGAACGAAATACCACTTCTTCAGCAAGTAGTTCATTCAAGATCGATATATCACGGGTTTCTAGCATTTCATGCCAGCGTACAATGGATTTTCTGGTATTTTCGATGGTCATTTTGGATTCCTTTTTTGTTTTAGTATTAAAATACTCATCCCTTTTTAAAGGTGAGAAGTACTGCTTCGCAAGGGGGATTCTTTCTTACAAATCCTCTCCCTAACCCTCTCCTTTAATAAAGGAGAGGGAAAAAAAGCAGGTTTTAATATTTTCAGATCACCGCCGCCAATTCAGCACCTTGACGGATGGCACGTTTGGCATCCAGCTCACCCGCTTCTTTCGCTCCACCAATCAGATGCACATTTTTACCAGCCGCTTTTAGCTCATCAAACATGGCGGTATAAGACTCCTGACCGGCACAGATAATGACGTGATCGACTTCCAACACAGCAGGCTTGTCGTTCACGACTATATGTAAGCCCTGATCATCAATTTTTTCATAATTGGCGCCCGCAATCATTTTTACGTCACGGTGTTTTAAACCGGTACGATGAATCCAGCCTGTGGTTTTACCCAGACTCGCGCCGACTGAAGCGGCTTTACGTTGCAATAAATAAATTTCACGTTGCGGTTTTTCTACATTTGCAGCTTTTAAGCCACCGACATTTTCATAGTCAGTATCAATACCCCATTCATCATAGAATTTTTCCGGATTGATACTGCCACTTTCCCCTTCATGGCTCAGGAATTCGGCTGTATCAAAGCCAATACCACCTGCACCAATAATGGCAACTCGCTGACCCACTGGCTTACGTTCTTTCAAAACGTCCAGATAAGACAATACTTTTGCATGATCAATGCCTGGAATCTCAAGCTGACGCGGTGTCACGCCTGTTGCCACCACAATGTCATCAAAGTTTGACTGAGCCAGCTCTTCCAGACTCGCCTTATGATTCAGTTGCAATTTGATACGTGGCTGTAATTCAATCTGGCGTTTGAAATAACGCAAGGTTTCATAAAACTCTTCCTTGCCTGGAATAGTCTTGGCAATATTAAACTGTCCACCAATCTGAGCAGCGGCTTCAAATACCGTCACCTGATGACCACGATTTGCAGCATACACAGCAAAGCTTAAACCTGCAGGACCCGCACCAATCACGGCAATATTTTTTGCCACATTGGTTTCTTTAAAAATTAGTTCTGTTTCATAGCAGGCACGTGGATTGACCAGACAGGTGGCAATTTTCATTGAAAAAATATGATCCAGACAGGCTTGATTACAACCGATACAGGTATTGATTTCATCGCTACGACCCTGCTCCGCTTTCAGGACAAACTCCGAATCAGCCAGCATTGGGCGAGCCATAGAAATCATATCAGCATCACCAGATGCCAATACATATTCAGCCATTTCTGGAGTATTGATACGGTTTGAAGTGATTAAAGGGATCTTCACCTGACCTTTCAGTTTACGCGTCACCCAAGTAAAGGCTGCACGTGGTACTTTGGTGGCAATGGTCGGAATGCGGGCTTCATGCCAGCCAATGCCGGTATTGATAATGGTCGCACCGGCTTTTTCAATTTCTTTGGCCAACTGGATGACTTCTTCCAGAGTTGAACCGCCTTCGACCAGATCCAGCATAGACAGGCGATAAATAATGATAAAGTTCTCACCAACCATTTCACGGGTACGGCGTACGATTTCAATCGGAAAACGGATGCGGTTTGCATAGCTTCCGCCCCACTCATCATCACGATGGTTGGTACGTGCTGCAATAAATTCGTTAATCAGATAGCCTTCCGAGCCCATGATTTCTACACCGTCATAACCGGCGTATTGAGCCAGCTTGGCACAATTGGCAAAATCATCAATGGTTTGCTGCACCTCAGCCGAAGTTAAAGCATGCGGTTTGACTGGATTGATCGGTGCCTGAATTGGGGATGGCGCGACATTTTCAGCCTGATAAGAATAACGTCCGGTATGCAGAATCTGCATGGCAATTTTCCCGCCCGCTTCATGTACGGCCTGGGTAATCACCTTATGCTTTTCAGCTTCTTCAATGGTGTCAAGTTTGGAACCGCCATGAAACGTTACGCCATGATCATTTGGTGAAATCCCGCCGGTGACGATTAAAGCGACTCCACCTTTGGCACGCTCTGCATAAAAAGCTGCCATCCGATCATATCCGCCGGGTGCTTCTTCCAGACCAACGTGCATGGAACCCATTAACACGCGGTTTTTAAGCGTGGTAAAACCCAAGTTCAATGGGGCAAGTAAATTCGGATATTTAGACATTTCAACTCCTGAGCGTGCGTTTAGGCTGGCTATTGTTTTAGCAACTGGCAGTTTGATCCCTCAAACTTTCCAGTTTAATGCAACTTGTTGCACTAATTTATATGCCAGAATTGATTTTTATGCAACATGTTGCATAATAATCCCGAGTCACTTTTTTGAGACGTTTATGTCTTTAGCGCATGTTTTATTGACCAGCCTGATTGAAAAACCTAGCACCGGAATCGAACTGGCTCGCCGTTTTGACCGTTCCATGGGCTTCTTCTGGAATGCCACTCATCAGCAGATTTATCGCGAGCTGAATGCCATGCTGCAAAAAGGCTGGATTTCGACGATAGAAGAGGAAGACTCGAATAGCCGCAAAAAAACTTATCAGGTAAAACGTCTGGGCCGGGAAGAACTGGCCAACTGGATGCTACAACAAAGCCCACCGGCACAACTGCGCGAAGAACTAATGGTACGTCTGCGTGCCGAAGCCCAACTTGGTGGCAATAACACCTTGGCAGAGCTGGAACGCCATCTAGAACTGCATAAAGAAAAACTGAAAACCTATCAGCAGATTTTTGCCAAAGACTTTGCTCAAGCGGACAAAACTGACCGTACCTTATATATTCATAAAATGATTCTGCAACTGGGAATTGATCAGGAACTGGGCTGGATTTCCTGGCTGGAACAGGTCATTCCGCGACTCAAACAATTTGATGCACAACAATTATAAATACGGAGACACACATGCCCTTTTATCGCATGCCCGATGGTGAACAACTGTTTGTACGCGAATACGGTCAGGGACAACCCGTACTGGTCCTCTCAGGACTCGGCATGCTGAGCTGGCAATGGAAAGCCTTTCTCTATCCGCATCAGAAAAATTTCCATTTCATTATTCCGGAATGGCGCGGCTTTAGTGCTTCCAGTGCCTGTAAAATTCCGCAAGATCTCGATGCAATTTCCAGTCACTGGCTAGATGTGCGTTCAGTTCTGACCCAACTGAAATTAGATGAAGTCATCGTTATTGCCTATTCCATGGGTGCAACCACCGCAATGCATGGCATGCATTATGACAACTTTGCCAGTCAGATTTCTGCTTATTTGCACATTGATCAGACTCCCAAAATTCTGGTCGATGATGCCTGGGATTTTGGTCTTTTTGGTCCACGTTATCAGGAATTTATCGACATCCTGCAGCAGCTCTCTGTCCTACTTACGCAATATCAGCAAGTTGAATTGATCCGTGATCTTGACGTTTCTGTCCGTAAACAAATTGCCGCCCTATGGCTAAAGTTTATTCAGCTACAAAATCAACAAAAATATAGTCTGAAAGCTTTCGAATTCATTTTGAATCAACCTCGCCTGCAAAGTCTGTTAATGCCTTCCAGCCGGGTGGATTATATGGCGTGGTATATCAACAATTATTTATACCATCGTGAGGATTACCGAGAGGCATTGGCCCAGCTCAGCTGTTCGGTGACTTTCTTTAGCGGCGTACAATCCAAGCTATATCCTTTTGAAGGTCAGCGCCTGATTGCAGAAAGCCTGCCTCAGGCCAAACAGATACTTTTCAGAAAATCCGGCCATACACCTTTACTGACTGAACCCTTAAAATTTACCCGAGAACTTGGCATCTTCTTAAAAGAAAATTCACAATCTAGCACTTCAGCTGCCTAAAGATTCAGGAGATAGAACAATGAAAAAGCTGGTGGTCTTTTCCGGTGCAGGCATGAGCGCCGAAAGTGGCATTCATACTTTTCGCGACAGTGATGGACTTTGGGAACAGTATCGTATAGAAGAAGTGGCTACACCTGAGGCTTGGGCTAAAAATCCGCAACTGGTACAACGCTTTTATAACGCCCGCCGTAAAAATATTCTAGAAGCACAGCCAAATGCTGCCCACCAAGTGATTGCGGATCTTGAAAATGAGTTTGATGTGCATGTAATCACCCAGAATATTGATGACTTGCATGAACGTGCCGGCAGCTCCAAGGTGATCCATTTACATGGCAATATTCGCCTGGCCAAAAGCTCAGGCCCCGATGCACAAAGCACGACCGAGTTTTATCCAATTGAAGGCTCTGAATTAGATTTAAATCAACACTTTTGTAAGGCAGGCTATCCGCTGCGTCCTCATGTGGTCTGGTTTGGCGAAGCCGTACCCGCGTATGAAGAAGCTCAAGACTGTGTACAGGATGCCGATATTTTCGTAGTGATTGGCACCAGCCTTCAAGTTTATCCAGTTGCCGGGTTAATTCATGAGATTCCTGCGAAATGTCCGGCCTATTACATCGACCCGAAAGCCGAGCAGCAGCATTTGCCTGGGCAGTTTTACAAAATCCCCCAAAACGCGACCGATGGCATGCAAACACTGCTAGGCTTACTGAAATCCGGGAATTAAATCTTTATGCGCTGCATTCTCTGATTGACAGTATGCAACAATCAATTTTTAATCAGCTTATCGTTGCAAGAATGGAATTAAACCATGCTGTCTGATCTGGATGACTTTTACTGTTTCGCGCAGGTAGTGGAACATGGCGGCTTTAGTGCGGCCGAACGCGCAACCGATATTCCCAAATCTAAACTCAGCCGCCGGGTGTTTAATCTGGAAGAGCGTCTGGGTGTACGTCTGATTCAGCGCAGTTCGCGTCATTTTGCCGTGACCGATATCGGCATGAATATTTATCGGCATGCACAGGTGATGCTGAGTGCTGCACAGGCAGCGCATGATTTGGTGGATCATCTGAGTACCGAACCGCGTGGAACCATTAAAGTCAGTCTGCCAGTCTCTATTGCCCAGAATGAACTGGCAAAAATTCTGCCAAATTTCCTGAAAAAATATCCCGAAATTAAAGTCCAGATGATGATCACCAATCGACGGGTCGATATTATCAATGAAGGCTTTGATCTGGCCTTACGTGTCCGTTCCAGCCTGGATGATGACCCAAATCTGGTGATCCGCCAGTTTGAAAAAATTGAGCAGCATTTATTCGCCAGTCAGGGTTATTTAAATGAATTTGGTGAACTGAAAAACCCAGAGCAACTGGCTGAACATAAAATCCTGAGTATGGCCGAAGACCATACCGAACAGTTTCTAACCTTACAAAATGAACAGCAGGAACAAAAAAAAATTCGTGTCAGTCCAACGGTTATGGGTTCTGACTTAAATATGCTGGCACAACTGGCCGCGTCAGGCTCAGGCGTCACTTTGTTGCCAGATAACGTGGTCGAGCAGTACGTGGCAAGTGGTGAACTGGTTCGAGTGCTTCCTGACTGGAAAGCACCGCATGGTATTTTCCATGTGGTTTATCCTTCACGTCGCGGCTTATTACCTGCAGTAAGGGTCTTTATTGATTATCTGGTCGCTGAATTAAATCGGCGCTAAATGAAGTACTTTTGAGAAAAACTAGACAAAAAAAATAGCTCATTCTTGGGGAAAAATGAGCTAGAGAAACTTTCACTACAGCATAGTAAGCGAAAAAAAGGGAACCTATGTATCTGACTCTTAGTTTAATCAGATATAAAATCCTAAACCACTGTTTAATGTAGTGTTTTGTATGTTTTCGTCAGCAAGAACGAGTGAGTTGTAATTTATGTAAGTGGATTATCTGAATAAAGATCATTCAATCAATATTTTAAATTTCCGAATACTCACCTGTACCTTCAGGCCAAGGCGACAAGACTTCAAACCCGGTTTCAGTCACATAGACCATATGTTCCCATTGCGCAGACCAGGATTTATCCGTGGTGACCACAGTCCAGCCATCTTTCAGCTCTTTGACGCGAGCTTTACCCATATTCACCATTGGCTCAATGGTGAACACCATACCCGGAACCAGTTTAATGCCCTGTCCTGGCTGTCCGTAATGCAGAATGTTTGGCTGTTCGTGATAGACCTTGCCGATGCCATGACCGCAATATTCGCGCACGATGGAATAGCCTTCACGCTGTGCGACCGTTTGAATCGCATAACCAATATCACTCAGGGTCGCGCCCGGCTTCACTGCATGAATCCCGGCCACCATAGCTTCATAGGTGGTATTGACCAGTCGCTTGGCTTCTGGAGATGGAGTTCCGACATAGTACATCCGGCTGGTATCACCGAAATAACCGTCTTTAATAATGGCAACATCAATATTGATAATATCGCCATCCTGAAGAACAACTTTCGATGATGGAATGCCGTGACAAACCACTTCATTCGGTGAAATACAGGTGGTTTTGGTATAGCCATAATAGCCAATATTGGCTGGCGTCACTTTTAATGTATTTATAATAAAATCATGACAGAGATCATCCAGATATTCAGTCGTGACCCCTGGCTTGACATGCTCCCCGATCATCGCTAAAACCTCTGCAGCCAAACGCCCAGATATCCGCAGTTTTTCAACATCTTGCTCAGTTTTAAGACTAATCGCTGGAGCGCGCATATACCTATCCTCACTATGAATCCCTGAATTATAATCCCTTTTTTGCGAAATATGTCGCAGTTGTTGAGTTTCAGCACAACAATTTTCCTTGAAATAGGAATTTTCACTGCTGCTTATTTATACAAACAATAACTGACATATTTTGATATCAAGTGCAGATATTTTTTGAGCTTATAAGGAAAAATATATTTTTCAGCGAATTATCAAACATATATTTCTACCAAGACTTGAATGAGCGGTTATGTGATCTGCAAACTCACTAGAATCAAGGCTTCCAGCCTTAAAATAAACTCCAAAAAATTGGACATATACACTAAAATCGCTTTCTTTTGTTCTATTGATCTCCCTTTATGACAAGTCTGCGTACCCGGGATATTGTCGCCCTTGGTTTTATGACCTTTGCACTGTTTATTGGTGCGGGCAACATTATCTTCCCACCGATTGTGGCTCAACAAGCCGGTGAACACGTATGGCTCGCTGCTTTAGGTTTCCTTATTACAGCAGTCGGCTTACCCGTGATCACCATTATTGCGTTGTCTCGCGTTGAAGGCTCCATTCAGGCACTAAGCTCGCCTCTTGGCAAAGCAGCCAGCATTTTACTGACCGTGATATGTTACTTGGCTGTTGGTCCTTTATTTGCGACGCCACGTACCGCAACCGTTTCTTATGAAATTGGTTTTTCATCTTACTTTGGCAATGAATCTGGCAGCCTGCTCATTTACAGCATCATCTATTTTGCTGTGGTGACCATCGTGTCCTTATATCCCAACAAGATTCTGGATACCGTCGGCTATTTCCTGTCACCACTTAAAATTATTTCTTTGATAATTTTGGGTGTAGCAGCCGTGATGATCCCTGCCAGCAATCCGCCTGCAGCGATCGATAATTACGTTACCAGTCCAGTGACTGAAGGCTTCGTAAATGGTTATTTAACCATGGATACTTTAGGCGCTTTAGTTTTCGGTATTGTGATTGTCAAAGCCATTACTTCACGTGGCGTAACCGATAAAAAACTGATAACCAAATATGCGGTCAATGCCGGCATTATCTCTGGTATTGGTTTAACTCTGGTTTATTTAAGTCTGTTTAAACTTGGACTGGGTAGCCATGAGATTGCCCCAAATGCAGCCAATGGTGCCATTATCCTGCATGCATATGTACAACATGCTTTTGGCGATATGGGTGCTTACTTCCTGTCTGGCATGATTTTTATTGCCTGTATGGTGACTGCAATTGGTCTGACTTGTGCCTGCGCTGAGTATTTCTCCAGCTTGACCAAGATTCCGTACAAGATTTTTGTATTCATTCTGGTGGGCTTCTCACTGGTGATTTCAAATCTGGGTTTAACCAAACTGATTGCTGTTTCGGTTCCAGTCTTGAGCGCGATTTATCCGCCTGCCATTAGCGTCATTATGCTGAGCTTCTGTGCAAGCTTCTTCAAGAAACCATCTCATGTGATTGCGCCAGTGACCCTGGTAGCCTTGATCTTTGGTATTTTTGACGGATTAAAAGTTGCTGGTTTTGAATTGCCTGCATTACTGCAAAACTTACCTCTATCAGAACAGAATCTGGCCTGGTTTATCCCGTCCATGATTGTATTGCTGATTACAGCTGTGATTGACCGTATTAGAAACTAAAATTTCTAGGATGTCTGAAAAATCGTATTTTTACCCAAAATCCGGTTTGAGCGTGATCAATAATTGTCAGGTTTTACCCAAACGGACATTTATTGTTTCTTAATAATGACATCAAATCACCGCTGTAAATCTTGATACTAAGATTTTCTATAAAATATGATGTATAGAATTACACTTTAATTATTTTATTTTTTTATATAAATATAAACAAAAGTTTTAATTTCCTGATTTTAGATACTTATTGTTGCCAACTTAAACCAAGTCCCCCTCCGAGTCATACGCAGGCTTACAAAGTATTGATTAACACTACATATCTTTGGCGTAGAATTTGCATTTTCTATCTGGTCGCATTAATTAAATGATGACTACATCTTATTTCCAAAATTAGCTGGAGGTGAAATCTGAAAATATAATTCTTGCCTAATCAAGTGATTATGTAGTTATACGACTAAAGATGGCCATTTTGACTGTAAAAGCCTGCCACAGCAGTTGCAAAGGTCCCGATTAAACAGTACAACTATATATTCAATTCTGACTGATTAAATCTGCTTTAATCTTCAATAACATAAATAAATGGGAGGGATGGAGATGTTATCATTACATTTCAACAAGCAAGTCTTCATTGACGCTCTTAAAGCCAACAACACCAATCTGGTGACATTTATATGCACCACTTTTGCACTCATGCTGACTTTAACCGTCCATTGCTTAATCCAAGGTAATTTAAAACTTGAATACTTTGGCTATGCACTGATTGTCTCAGCTACATTTTTCCTATGGGCTGCCATAGACCAGAAATACCGATAAACAAATTTTAAATTAGCCCAGATGGATGATTTGGCCAGTCATCCATCTGGTGAAAAAAGTGTTTTAACTTTCAATCATTTCAGAATAACTATAAAAAGAAGATTAAAATAATCCCGCAAATGCCCCATAGAGCAAGATCCCCGTCCCGCCCAATTCTGCGACAATTAAACCTAGCATGGCGAAAGTCATCAAACTTCCTGGCAAATGAAATTTACCCAGTTGATGCGGCTGTTTAAACTGATTCGTCGTATCTTGCAGGAAACCATGCAACATATAAGCGGCAATCGAGAAGCTGAAAAATATTATATTAATGAGTACGCAAATCAGATTCACCATACTCGGCAATACTGAACAATAGGCCAATACTGCCAGAATTAAGGTCGCAGGTGCATAAAGCAGGCTGCTACGATGGGCAATATCGACATAATAATGTGCACGTGACTGAGGCGATTGACGAATCTGCCAATATTTCCAAACGCCGGTGAACATCCCGATCCACAAGAAGATTCCACTAAAAATAATGCCGATTTTAACGGCCAGCTCAAGTTCCATTAGCTGCATAAGATCATTCCATGTTTATTATTTGACTGACTTTAAAGTCATGTTTTCCCCGAGCTACCCTGCTAAAAATCTATACAGTAAAAGCTTCATCAGGATTCTAAAAAATATAGTGTAACGTATGTCTGAATTTGAAACATTGACTCTCCAGTGCCAAGATGGCTATCGCTTAAGTGCACGTTTTTATGCAGCAATTTCTGAAACTGACAAACTTCCAGTATTAGTCTGTCCAGCAACTGGCATTACCAAACAGTTTTATCATCAGTTTTGTGTGTGGTTACAAGCTCAAGGCTATGCCGTTATGGTCTTTGATTTTCGCGGGATTGGTGATTCACTACATGGCCATTTGAAAAATTCAAAAGCCAGTATTGTGCAATGGGGGCAACTGGATATACCGGCCGCGATTGATGCTTTATCAACGCGTACAAATGCAGAAAAAGTGATCCTACTTGGACATAGTGCCGGTGGTCAGCTTTTAGGTATTGTGCCAAATTATGATAAAGTCGCAAAAGTGGTGGCTGTCTCTGGCTCTACCGGACATGTAAAAGGACTGAAAGGCAAAACCAAATTACTTGCGCCCGTTATGTTTAATGTCATTTTCCCACTGGCTCGCATCGCCAAAGGTTATGGCCCGACTCAAGCGATTGGCATGGGTGAAAACCTGCCTAAAGATGTGGCTCGCGAATGGGCGCAGTTCTGTAGTAAACCGGGTTATGTAATCAACGCGATTGGTAAAAATATTGCACCATCCCATGATTATCATGCTCAAATCACCTGCCCGATTACCTCGATTTGGTCATCGGATGATGAAATTGCCACGGAAGCCAACGTAAAAGATTTACTGCGTTTATACCCAAACGCAAAAACCCAGATAATTGAACTTAAACCTAAAAGTTATGCGTATAAAGCCATTGGTCATATGCTGATGTTTAAGAAATCACATCAGAATTTATGGCCGGTGATTGAACAGCAATTGACTGTTTAAATCAGATTTAGATGGTTATTTAAAGGCTGCTGTGTTCTAATACTCTCAGTTTGAGATGAACCTCTTACAGTATATGGGCTTGACCTATATACGACTAGCCCCTAACCATGGGGCTTTTTATTGCATGTATGATTTTAAAAACGTATTAACATTTAGCCGAAAAATGCAATGATGCTTTGGATCACCACAGCATTCACAATATCAATAAAAAATGCACCACACAGCGGTACAATTAAAAAAGCTTTATGTGATGGACCATAGCTATTGGTCACCGCCTGAATATTGGCAATCGCTGTCGGTGTTGCCCCCATACCAAAACCACAATGCCCTGCCACTAATACTGCTGCATCGTAATTTTTGCCCATGATTCTAAAGGTCACAATTGCAGTAAATAAAATTAATACCGCTGTCTGCGCCAATAAAATGGTAATGAGCGGACCTGCCAAATCGGCCAGTAACCAGAGTTGCAGTGATAGTAAAGCCATAGATAAATACAGGGATAAAGACGCATTGCCAAATACATCGATTGCACGGTCGAAGATATCGACTTTCAGCACATGCTCCAAGACATTACGCACAATCACACCTGTGCCTAAAGCCCATACAAAAGTGGGCAATTCAAACCATCTTCCCTGACTGAAGTCTGTCATCTGATTGGCGACAAAAATACACAGGGCAAACATCCCCAAAGTCGACACGGCATTACTGGATGTAATCAATCGGGTTTTCTTTGG
Organism: Acinetobacter lwoffii; assembly: GCF_024129115.1. Lineage (GTDB taxonomy): Bacteria > Pseudomonadota > Gammaproteobacteria > Pseudomonadales > Moraxellaceae > Acinetobacter > Acinetobacter lwoffii_T. The sequence continues at coordinate 482,066 of NZ_JAMXXO010000001.1, read as the reverse complement.
ATATTCAAAGGGCGCAGTGTTGATGTGCGATTCGAGCTGCTGTTCATTGGTCTCTTGCGCTACTGTTTCAGCCAGTTGGTTGCGTTTAATCAGGAACTTGGCAACTGGACCGCCCACAAGTCCACCAATAATCAAGCCAAAGGTAGCACTTGCCATACCAAGGACAACTGCTCCCTGGATCGCATATTGAGTTTCCAGAACCTCGCCCCAGGCACCGGCGGTACCATGACCACCCGTTAAGGTGACGGAACCGACAATCAAGCCAATCAATGGATCAAGTCCAAGCGCTGTGGCTAAACTCATACCGACAGCATTTTGCACGACTACAAATAAAATGACACAGACCAAGAAGGTCAGGAGCGATTTTCCACCTTCTTTCAGTTTCAAAAAGTCTGCACTTAAGCCAACAGAAGTAAAGAACATCAGCATCAGGATGGTTTGAATTTGTGCGTCAAATGTGGCACTGATATTAAACAATTTATAGAGAATAAAGGCCGTAATCGCTGCGACTAAACCACCGATTACAGGTTCAGGTAAGTTATAGTTCCTAAAGAAGCTAATTTTACTAACAAGATACCGCCCAATAAAAAGAAAAAAAACAGCAATTACTAGAGTGCCAAAGGCATCTATTTCATAAGTCATAACATTCCCTATTAGCTTTATTTTCATACAGTTTTGGGAAAGAGAGATGAAAAATCAATCACAGAAATGTAATGCAAGTTATTGTTTCTAATAATTGTTTAATTTATAGCCTGAATAGACGCAATTAACGTGATGGAATATCATAAACCCAGTTGCGTGCTTGCTGATCTGTGGTGCTTTCACAGACATAATAATCATGATCCCAAGCGTCTGGATGGAAGATTTCCTTTTTGGTATAGATGACATTTTTGCCTTTTTCGACGCAGACAAAGCTGTCACCTTGGTCTTTGATTTGGCTTCCATTGAGAAAACCACCAATACAGAGGAATCGGGATTGTTTTGCCATTTGATTAGATCAACTTTTTAAATCATTTTTCAATGTGGCGATTAAACGCTGTATTGAGTTAGGTGTAAAGAGAGAAATATTAATGAGTACAAATTCATTTTAAATGATTAGTCCCTTATAAAGTTTTGGAAATATTCTTTTCATCATTCAAAATGTGATATGTCATCCCAAAGGACGGATTATATTTAAATGCTTCATTTAACTGCACCACAGGAATTTTCAAAATTTTTTTATGCTTCTTTCCAAATGAATCAACTATACAGATTTTTATTTTAGTGATTTTATTATGTACAACTGGCGACATCGCTCCCCAACTTTCTTGCTGCTCAAAATATACAACACCACTAATACCTTTTCCTACTTCTATATATTTTTCTACTTTGGCAGGAGAAAGCTTATTTAACTGAGTTAAAAATGGATATACCTTAATTTTATCACCAATTTTGACTTGAAAATCATCTAAAGCTATTACCTGCTCTTTTAGCCAAAACCAACCCAAGAAACGATATTTAAGCCAATTAAAACTAAAAGGGATTATATTCCATTTATACCCAATGAAAATCTTATCTATATCATAAGGTAATTTACCAACATTCTTTATATCTAAATAAAGAGCCACTGCTGTTATATGAGCTTGATGCCCATTAAAAACATTTCCTGTTTCAAAAGTACAAGTAAAATTTGGACCTTCAATAGTAGTAATTTTAAATTTAGGTTTATTATTAAAATATTTTACAACTATACTAACAACTGTCACTGCCATACCAAATAAAAATATTAGTAAAGCTAAGACACCTTGATTAGCATTTAAATAATCTGGATCTATTAATCTTTCCATTCACATCGCTCAAATAGAATTTAATTCTTCTTTTCGTAAAAAATAAGGGCTGATCAATCAGCCCTTATTTTAAACTACTTTTTAATCAACTTAATATTAAGTCAACTGAGCAGCAGCAATTTTCTTAGTATCAACGTCTTTAGCAGCGTTAGTATATTCGCTCATCTTATCGAAGCTTAAGTATTGATAGATGTCAGCTGACATGCTGTCAATTTGAGCTGCATACTGTTGGTATTCTTCTGGAGAAGGTAATTTACCCAATACAGCAGCAACAGAAGCAAGTTCAGCAGAAGCCAAGTAAACGTTAGCACCTTGACCTAGACGGTTCGGGAAGTTACGCGTAGAAGTCGATACACAAGTCGTGTTCGGAGCTACACGTGCTTGGTTACCCATACATAATGAACAGCCTGGCATTTCAGTACGCGCGCCAGCTTTACCATAAATGTTATAGAAACCTTCTTCCATCAACTGATGTTCGTCCATACGCGTCGGTGGAGCAATCCACAAACGAGTTGACAACGCACCACCAGGAACTTTCTCAAGTAACTTACCAGTTGCACGGAAGTGACCGATGTTAGTCATACAAGAACCAACGAATACTTCGTCAATTTTCGCGCCTTGAACATCAGAAAGAAGTTTCGCATCATCTGGATCGTTCGGGCAGCAAAGAATAGGTTCTTTGATGTCTGCAAGATCGATTTCATACACTTTCGTGTATTCAGCATCGGCATCCGCTTTGATCAGGCTTGGGTTAGCCAACCATTTTTCCATGTTCTCAACACGACGAGCCATAGTACGCGCATCGCCATAACCTTCAGAAATCATCCACTTCAACATGGTGATGTTTGAACGAAGGTATTCAGCAACTTTCTCTTCAGAAAGCGTGATAGAACAACCAGCAGCAGAACGTTCAGCAGAAGCATCAGAAAGTTCGAATGCTTGCTCAACAGTCAGGTCAGTTTCCATTTCTGTCAAGTCGATCTCAAGGATACGACCAGAGAAGATGTTTTTCTTACCTTTCTTCTCTACAGTTAGGTCGCCTTCCTTAATTGCATAGTAAGGAATTGCATGTACAAGGTCACGTAGCGTAATACCAGGCTGCATTTTACCCTTGAACTTCACAAGTACAGATTCAGGCATATCCAGTGGCATAACACCAGTTGCAGCAGCGAATGCTACAAGACCAGAACCCGCCGGGAATGAAATACCGATTGGGAAACGAGTATGCGAGTCACCACCAGTACCAACGGTATCTGGAAGAAGCATACGGTTTAACCAAGAGTGAATAATACCGTCACCTGGGCGTAAAGACACACCACCACGGTTCATGATGAAATCAGGAAGCGAGTGTTGCATTTGAACGTCAACTGGTTTTGGATATGCAGCTGTATGACAGAAAGATTGCATAACAAGGTCAGCAGAGAAACCTAGGCAAGCCAAGTCTTTCAATTCGTCACGAGTCATTGGACCTGTTGTATCTTGCGAACCAACAGTAGTCATCTTAGGTTCACAGTAAGTACCTGGAAGTACACCTTGACCTTCAGGAAGACCACAAGCACGACCAACCATCTTCTGAGCTTGAGTGAAACCTTTGCCAGTTGCAGCAGGTTGAACCGGAGTACGGAACATTGTAGATACTGGAAGACCTAAAGCTTCACGAGCCTTAGTCGTCAAACCACGACCAACGATCAGGTTAATACGACCGCCAGCACGTACTTCGTCTAGAAGAACTGGAGTTTTAAGTTCAGCTTCAGCGATTTGCGCGCCGTCTTTGAACGCAGTTACTTTAGCAGCAGCGTGATCGATCTTAAGAACGATTTCATCGCCCATGTTCATGTTGGCAACATCGATCTCGATCGGTAACGCACCAGCATCTTCCATCGTGTTGAAGAAAATTGGAGCGATTTTAGAACCTAGGCAGTAACCACCGTCTTTTTTGTTCGGGATGTGTGGAATGTCATCACCGAAGAACCAAAGTACAGAGTTAGTTGCAGATTTACGAGATGAACCTGTACCAACAACGTCACCAACGTAAGCAACCTGGTTGCCTTTCGCGATCAATTCTTTAATTTGGTTAAGTGGACCCACTTCACCAGGAACTTCTGGATTGATCCCGTCACGTACGTTTTTCAACATTGCATTTGCGTGCAATGGAATGTCTGGACGGCTCCAAGCGTCTTGTGCAGGTGACAAGTCGTCAGTGTTGGTCTCGCCAGTTACTTTGAAAACAGTCAGTTTGATTTCTTCAGGAACGTCTTTACGGCTAGTGAACCATTCAGCGTCAGCCCAAGACTGCATAACTGCTTGAGCATTTGCGTTACCAGCTTTTGCTTTATCAGCAACGTCATGGAATGCATCAAATACAAGAAGCGTTTTTTTCAATGCTTCAGCTGCAAGTTCAGCAAGCTCAGCATTGTCTAAAAGTTCAACTAAAGGCGCTACGTTATAACCACCAAGCATAGTACCTAGTAAGTAAACAGCACGTTCTTTAGAAACGAGTGGAGAGGTTGCTTCGCCTTTTGCCAATGCAGCTAAGAACGCAGCTTTTACATATGCAGCTTGGTCAACACCTGCTGGTACACGGTTTTCAAGCAAATCTACCAAGTATGCTTCTTCACCAGCTGGCGGGTTTTTTAGTAGTTCAACTAATGCAGCTGTTTGGGCATCGTCAAGTGGCTTCGGTGGGACTCCGAGTGCGGCACGTTCTTCAACGTGTTGGCGGTAAGCTTCTAGCACAGTGTTATTCCTCTTTTTTAAAAAATTACTTATGAATTCCTGCTTATTCCAAGCTTCATAAATAATATGGACTCCGAAATTTTACTAAATTTCCAGTTAAAAGTTAATGCAACTCAAGTGTTTCTTCGTGATGCTCGTTATTTTATAACTAAATGATGCTCTTAATGATTATTCCATAATCAGTTCCAGCTTACACCACACGAAACAAGCCCATGAATAGGCCCTTTTAACTGAATTTAATGCATAAAAAAGGCAACCCTGATGTTGCCTGATTTGAAGTTAAAAAGATACTCCACCTTAGTGTACAGTGGTCGAGTTTAAATACTGCTGATATGAGTCTCGGCAGCCTTGGAATTTCACCACGCATTCATCTTCATAGGTGCTACTGTGATTATTGCTGGCAAAGGAAATATCAACCTGATAAAGCTTTTTATCTTGTTCTAGTATCTTCTTTAAAACGACTTTGTCACCGACGCTGAGTACATAGCGACTGCCGCCAATAATGACTACACCCTCTTCATCTTCCAGCAGCAGATCAGAATGATGCAAATATCTTACGACTTCCATATTGTGCTACTCCTCGGTTAATTGGAGTTAAATTCATTATTCAATATAAAGATAAGTATTTCTATATTTTAGATTTAGAAATTGTCACAAAGTGTACATTTTGCTTAGGCTATTTTATTATTCAGTCTTTTGAAGATGCGTATGTTTAAATACATTTAATGGGAAATATTAGTTGGAAATTTTATCCAGATATAAAAAAACCGTCCTTTAGAACGGTTTGTAATCTGGTAATTCATCATGCGGTGTCGCAATACACTTTGCAGTAAATTCAGCGCGGACTTTTTCACGGGCTGCTTTTACATCAGCCTTAATCTCTTCGGCTGGAATTGCATAAACTTCATCAATAATATTCCGGATAAAACCTTTAGTGGTTTCGTCGTCGATCTTGTTAGCATGCTCGATTGCTTTTTCTTTCTCAATCGCATTCTGACGATCCAGCATAATGGTACGCGCCGCATTACCGACGCTTCGACAATAACCTTGCCACTGCTCTTCAGGGGTTAACGGTTTCTTCTCGGCACAACCGGCCAGCGCCAGCATAAACGATAAAGCCAATAACTTTTTCATGAATTTCTCCTTCCGAGGGGCAATATAAAAGATCGGGGAAGATTTGTCATTTCAAAATGCCAGTTGTATGGAATTAAAAAAAGCCCACTCATGGGCTTTTTCATTTTATGTGATTAACCGCATGAAGCTTGAATAATCTTTTTGCTTACAGGATCTACGGTGACAGTCACTCGTTCTTCACGATAATCCATCGTCACCGCTTGACCCGGTTCGACCATACGTACAATTTGTGCCTTGGTTTTCTGCTTGATTTGCGCTTCAGTCAAATTGGACTGACCGACCAATTCCGCTGCCTGATCAGCAATACATTTAGGTTGATTTATGTGCAGTAATTCCCACTCCTCGACCACCTGACCATTCTTTAAATGGCAATATCCGACCTGACCATTGCTTTCAGTACGAATTTCAAGCTTGCCACCCTGATTGACACAATAAGCGCTTGCAGGATTCGCTGAACCTATTTTAGGAGCTTCCGTCTTAGATTGCGGCGTGGTAGTACATGCGCTTAAAGCGACAGCCAGCAAACCGAACAGCATTGTTTTTTTCATGAGAGCCTATTCTTCTTTAATAATTCTTCACCAATTTAGCATATTTCCTTGTCCTCGCCAGACACAAGTCTGTGTACATTTTTAACTGTACTTTTTCATTAAAAAATGGAAATAAGACCTTTGGAAATTAAGGACTTCAACGCTATAACTTCTTTCAATGAACAAGAAAAACAGAAGAGAAGAACCTCTACAAAATACGAAAATTCCGGATGAATAGTCTGAACCAAGTAATTATGCACCTCAATAGCATTGCATTGTCATTACATCAATCAAATATGACTTCACTTTTAGATTTGTGATCTGTGCTGGATTGATTTAATATTTGATTGAATTTTAAACTTTCTATTGGCATGACAGACGATCCTCAACTCTCCCTCAAGGAATATCTTGCTACGGTTCAGGAAGTGGTCAAACTCACTTTCGATACACCAGTATGGGTCAAAGCCGAGATTCGTAATCTAAGTATTAAAGCTGGCCATTATTATCTGGAGCTGGCAGAAAAAGAAGTCGATAGTGATCAGGTGATTGCCAGTTGCCGAGCAACCATCTGGAAATTTAGTGCCCAGAAAATTGTCACGCGGTTTGAACGTGAAAGCGGGATTGAGCTGAGTCGTGATTTGAAAGTGCTGATTAAAGTCAAAGCTAATTTCGATCCGCAGTATGGTTTTTCTTTAAATATCGTTGAAATTGATTCAGGCTATACCTTAGGAGATATTGCCCGGCGTTATCAGCAGATTGTTGAGCGCTTGACGACTGAAGGACTGATTCAACGCAATAAAAACTTGCCCAGCCCTTTTGACCTGAACCGGATTCTGGTGATTGCTCCCGAAAATGCAGCAGGCCTGGGAGATTTCAAAAAAGATGCCGATGCACTACAGCGTGCGCAGGTGTGTGAGTTTGTCTATCACAGTGCGACTTTTCAGGGAAATACCGCCCCGCAAAGTATTATGTACAGTCTGGCACAAGCGCTCAAACAATGGGCTCAGACCTATAACACTGCCCCGGATCTGATTGTGATTATACGAGGGGGTGGCGCAGTCAATGATCTGGCTTATTTGAATGATTATGATCTGGCTGCCCTGCTTTGCAAGCGTTCGGTGCCGGTATGGGTCGGCATCGGGCATGAAAAAGACCGTACCATTCTGGATGAGATTGCGCATCGCTCCTTTGATACTCCGAGTAAAGTCATTGCAGGAATCCGCAATCATATCTTTGAACTAACCCAGGATGTGCTGAATTATCTACAGCGGATTCAGCGTTTATCTCAGCAACAGATTCAGGCTTATCAAAATCAGAATGATCAATTTTTGAAACTGATTCAAAGTCTGGCCAATAACCAGATTATGGATGCGCTGCAACGTCTGCAACAGATCAAGGCCAATACTGCCAGTCTGGCCCAGCAGCATACCCTGCTGATTAATCAACAGCTCGATGCCCTGATGCGGGAAACGCTACTACAAAATCCTAAACATGTTTTATCCAAGGGTTATGCCATCGTGCGCCAGCAAGAACATATGGTTGCCTCTATTCAACAGATTCAGTCCAGCGATCTGGTTGAAGTCGAATTACATGACGGCATTTTTTCAGCACAACTTATACAGGTACTTCCTCATGAATCATGATACTTTGAGCTTCCAACAAGGCTATGACATCTTGAAAAAGAATGCGGAACTGCTCGAATCTCAGCAAGAACCGGATATTGATAACTTGATGAAAATCGTGGAAGAATCCATGACTGCCTATAAAGCTTGCAAGGCCCGGGTTGACGCGGTTCAAACTGCTTTAAATGAGACGTTTAACGATTAATTGCACCCCATTTTAAATATCTTATTAGGCTATTTTGCTAGATTGAATTGACATAAAAGCTCTCATTAATGAGGGCTTTTTTATTAAGTGAAAAAAATCATTTCAATGAATAATTAAATTTTCTAGATGGGGTTTTTGATAAATCCGCTCAATTCCATATGGGAAAAATTGTATTTTCATTCTCATCCACCAGACGATAAAAAAGCCCAATATTAAATTGGGCTTTTTATTACTCTTCAACTTCTATCGGATCACCGTCTTCAGGACGAATATGACGTGTTCCATCATCCGCAGGATCAACACTTGACCCATCTTTGGTAATAGCATTGTACATTTCATCCTCTTTCTTATCATCGATAAATTCTTCATCTTCGAAATCTTGAGGTTCACTATCGTTGTCGAAGTTTAAAGGCTTTTCTTCATCTATCATGGCGATCCATCACTTATTTAACTAATAAAATATCATGCTCAAATATTTGAAAGATTCATTCAATAGTCAACGATGATCATTTGTGTAACTGAATAAACATAATAGTCATTGGAACATTATTTTCTACCGACAAAAAAATGCCTCCTTAGGGAAGGAGGCTGAAATTGGAAAGAAACTACAGCGATAGAATCTATTCATGCATTATATATAAACTTATAATTTATACATTAGCATAATATTACATTAATTTTTCAATTAAAAAGCCCACTTACTTTTTCAAATAAGCGGGCTAGTGCTGTAGTCATTTTCTTCATATTATTTGCGTTTTCTTGTTTTCGCAAAATGAATATAGCACTGTGAATTTACCAATAAAGTATAGAGAGTATTAATAAACTGTTTTCTTACATTTGCTTTAAGTTACTTTTCGTTCAATAAGCTATACATATTAAAAAAGCCCATCTTTCGATAGGTCTTCCCCTTTTCACTTTTGCGCTGATTCAGGTATGTTGTCAAAGTGAGTAACGAATAGAGAATAAGCAAGCTATTGATAAAAATATATAAATAGACCATTAGTATAAAAAAAACTATGCTTGTTAAATTGATTGACGATTTTAACCTTCAACGACACCTTATAGCTGACTTAATTTGCTAGACATATAAGTTAAAAATAACGTCTTATGCTGAAAATCAGGCATTTCAAACACCCAAAAAATGTAATTTTTAGATCTCAATTTAAGTTTTACATTCACGGCCTTTACTTGAATTATTACATCCTCATGCTGCATTTCTGCGAATAATTCTAAAATCAGCGCAAAGAATCTCAGTTTGTTGACTGTGTTGTATTTTGTTGGTTTATATATTCTCAAGGCTTCAGAATATATAAGCTCGCACCATTCATTTCCATCTTCATCATCCATTAGCTCTCATTTAATTATTTAAAATAGATCACGAGGTAGGTTTATAACATGGTGGCTATAATTAAACTGCTTTTAATCTGAATATTAGAATTATAAATTTTTAGAAAATAAAAAAGCCCATCTTCCGATGAGCCTTTTTGGAAAATATATCGTGAAGAACTAAGCTGCAAATTCTTGCAGTACAAATCGTTTTACACTTTCATCAAAGTCAGGTTTTGAAAGAGCAAGCTTGCCATTTTTCATAGTTTTATAACAATAACTCGCTGCTACTCCCATACCAACCAAAGTCAACAACTTCATTGCTCACCTCTTTACTGGGAAGATTTGAATATAAAGTTATCATTCAAATTTGTAGTTTTCCAACTCAGTTTCGATTGTTTTCTGTACTACATGTTAATGAATGTATGAATAATAAATGAAAACCTGCCGCATGCTGAGTTTGCTTAAAGTCCTTCAACTAGTGGTTAATTTGTGTATCTATCCAGTTAAGGAAATTTTCCTTATTACTGAATTCTGGCATAGACCCTAAATTTATAGTCTCTTTAGCCCCAAATTTTCCAGCGACAGTATTCGGTGCTTGAACTCTGAAATCCAGAGGATCACTTTCATGTAGAGTTCTAAAATATTCTACCGCTTTATCAAATTCACTTTTATCCTTAAAACCTGGTCGTTCCTTTAAAAAGTCATAAACTTGTTCTAGAGCTGATAGATAATTATTTTTAGGCATTCTGTTTTCTCTAAAATGATGAGTTTTATGATGAAGACCTATTTTGAATGAATAATGATAAGAATATTCCCTTATTTCTTAGAGTTTATGTAAATCATGATGATTTGAGAGTTAAATCCAAATTCTGGAGTAACCTGATAAAAAATGAGCGTAAACATACACTCATTTTTACTACATTTTCTAATGCATGCTTAACTGGCTCGCATTGCTCTAAAATAAAGTCTGTTTTATTGAAAAAAGTGCAAATGTCAGCTGCTCTATCAGCAAAGATCAGATGTTTTTAAATACGTCACTTTAAGGTTCAAGCCTAATTAACGCTATGAATATCAAGTTCATCATTGGTGGTCAATACAATAGAAGCCAAAATTGGAATACCCAAAATGAAAGGTACAGCGAAAATCCATAGAACTACGGTTACATCCGATTTAAAGAAAAATTGAATGACGAATGCAGTCAAAATAAGTACAGAAAATAGAATCGCAGCAAAACGGATGATAAATTTAGTCGACATGCGAAGATGCTCTTATGCGTGAAATCGTATTTTCAATATACACCTATTTTTATTATGGGTTTATTGATTTTCAGTCTGTTATTGCATGTTTTAATTGATTTTCTATATGTGATAACTGAATTATACGACGATCAGTTTTCTTTACCCTGAAGTCTCATCCTAAATTCTTTCTCTACTCGTGATTTCATTGTCGTATATATAGAGGGATTGAATTCAGACATTAACGCTTCTGCTGATCCATAAATCAATCTACTGTATGACCAATAAAATTTGTGTGCTATCTCAAATTAAAAAAGCCCTAAAATTAGGGCTTTTTTAATGAGATTAGAATCGCCAATTATAGAACAAGTCAATCGCACGTTCTAAAGACTGACTCGCTTCCAGATACAGTCGCTGATTTACCTGATAACGTAAAGTCAGCTTATTCACTGGTGTGAATACCCCGACCCCATAGCGAAGATATAAATCAGGCGTAATATAACCAGTCACAGAAACCTGGGTATCATCTCCTGTACCTTGAGCATCCAGAGCTAGACCAGTTAAGCCAAAACTGCGCCCGATCTGGTTGGTCAGTGCGCGGGTGCTACCCAAGCCCAAACTAATCCCCGCAGCAGCGATCGTATTATTCACATCGGATCTAAATCCTTCAGCCTGGCTTAAACCAGATACACCCTCATTAACACGACCGGTAATCAAGGCATTCAAGGCTTCCTGTTCTGACAAGCCCGCATCATTATAAATCTGAATACTTGGACTCGATGCCGTCCCTGTTACCCGTACCCCGACCGTACTACCCTGAACCGATTTATTAGCATCAATGTCCAGTGTCGGATTGGTAAGTTCACCATTAAAACGGGCGATAGCACGATTCAGGTCCAGACTTTGGCCATAGGCTTCGATTTTCACTCGTTGTGATACCCCAATTGCACCATTGGCACGCATTGCGGTTTCCAGACCACGCTGTGACAGATTGACTCGACCCAAGAGTGGAATACGACTGTCAAAGCCCTGGAAAATCACCTGATTGCCTAAAGAAACAGCAACATCTGCCCGGATATCCCAAGGACGTGCAGACTTCAAGATCGCCAGCTGATCATCACCTTCATGTACGACACGTACATCTGAAGATAAACCGACTACAGGTTCTGAGGCTTCAGGCATTGAAATCAGCGCACGCGGTACATCGACTGTGCCACTCAGACTCAGTTTTTTATTAAATGGATACATGTCCAGAGTCAAATCAGGTGTCACCACAGCAGTAATTAATGGTGCCTGACGAATCAGCAGATTGTCACCTTGCAGTTTTAACTGCACTCGCGGATCGCCTTTCCAGTCGACCGATCCGGTTAATTTACCCACACCACGACCACTGTTAAATGCGCCATTGATGCTGGCCGAATTCTGACGTATGGATGAATAGAGCTGTACATTGGTCAAATTCACCGGTAGGGAGATCATGCTGATTGAAGCATCTTTGACACGAACCTCACCTTCAAGCAAAGGATCCGTTAAAGTTCCGCTAATTTTTCCGGCATAAGATAAAATCCCGTCCAGATTACGGATGTCCTGAATAAATGGCTTAAAGACTTTGAGCCGTACCTGGTTAAAGGCAATTTCGCCACGCATCGGTTTACTGTCACGGTATGGATCAATGATGACATTGGCATAGCCGGTTCCGATATCCGGGGTTTTAACGTCCAGCCGAAGTTGCAAGCCATCTGCCACGCTTTTTGCCACCAGACCGACTTCATCATATTTAAGGGTAGAACCCAAATAATCTGGATCTTCGGAAGATAAGCCTACCACACCATTACGCGTCACCAGACGCGCGTCGATTTTAGGTTTAGCACTTTGTGACCAGGCAGCCTTGGCATAACCATTGACTTTACCCGTCAACGCCAATCCATCAGGCAGGAATGCACTGAAATCTTCCAGATCAAGGTTTTGGGTAATAAAAGAGGCACTACCACGGTTTTTGTTGACCCGAATCGGCTGATCAAAACATAGCTGGCTTTGCTGACTCATCCAGCAATGAGCACCGATGAACAGATCCGATTGAGCACTGTTATAAATCACTGCTGCATTTTGACGCTGCACCAGACGAGCACGTAAAGAGTCGAAATCACCTTTTTGAATCTGACCCAGCCAGTTATTTTGGGCATTAAAGCCACCGGCGAGCTGCACAAAGAATTTTGACAGGCGGTTTTCTGCCTGCACTTTGAGAATGTGCGCAGCACGGGTACCGGCCAGTGATATCTCACCGCGTACAATCTCGCGTGAACCGCTACGCAGGCGATCCATGGTTGCGGTCAATAAGGTTGGTGTGCTTTGCGATGTTGGCAACTGTCCGCGAACACGAACTTTCTGCACGCTAAACAGGTTTTTAAAGGCAAAATTGTCGATAGACAGGTTAGCCGAAGCCTGCAAACGTGGCTGCGCCTGCATATTGATATAGCCCTGCGCACGACCTCTTAAGCCCGGATACAGCTCAAACAGTGCCGGCGCATTGACTTTCAGTTGGAGATTTTGTGCATTACCGGTCGCCTGAATCTGGTTGCTGGCATAAGACAGGAACAGGTTATTGGCTTCAAACTGCTGTGGTACAAAACCGCGCTGGTTCGAATTAATGATGACCGATAAATTACCCGTGCCACGTACCGGTTTGTTATTCAGCATACCGGCCAGATTTAAGCGTTGAATCTGAATGCGTTTTAAGGCATCTGACCACACCCCTTGGGTTTGCACATTGCCTGACAATTCGCCTTTGAGTTTGGCATTAAAATATTGCGGCTTAAAGCGGATTAAGGATGCGTTGATATCCCAGCCAATGCCATTCGCCAGATTGACCAGACCGCTGGCATTAATCTTGCCAGCCACACCATCATGTCGGAATTCATTTATCTTCAACATTTCCGGGGTGCCTGAAACGCGCAGTTTCAGCATACCCTGACTGGCTTTAAGCTGGCTGGCATTTAAAGCACCATCATAATTCATCGCGTAACCTTTAAATCCGCCACCCGCTTTTTCATTATGGAATAACAAGGCAATGGTGCTGTTTCCGGTCAAACGTACGGTTTCATTTTGCTCCGCTAGTCGTCCGGTCAGGTCGACACTATTCAGTTTGATAATCTGCTGATTCGGTTGCGCATAACCATTGGCTTTAACCTGGCCATTCAAACGATCTACCGGTGAAGCTGCCGCAATACTTTGGGTATTCAAATTTTTGGCATTTAATACTGCGGCCCATTTTAACTGGCGTTTTTCCTGTGGCAGTTCAATCCGTGCATTGCCGCTTAAGCTGCCTGCTGCATTGGCGCTGTAATTAAAGCTCGGCACATTCAGGATATTTTTGTTCAGATTGAGCTTGGCTTGGTACATGCCTGCAGGTAGAAGTCCTTCTTCATGCTGCTCGACTTTAGTCGCCACATGAATATTCTGCTGACCTTCGACCAATGCCAATTTAACATCGCCAGACTGACTGCTGAGCCAGCCCACATAAGGTACGGCGCGATCAATATTTTTCCAGGCAACATCTAACAGCATCGGTTGTACTTTATTGCCTTTGACCGGATTTTGATCCAGCTTCAGATTCCAGCTTTCATAGCGGTCGAAATCAACCAGTCCAGTAAGGTGCAGGCCATTTTCCAGGTTACCCACAGAAGCAATATTCGCATCCAGACTTGGCGGCAAGAAATCTTGTACGACTTGCGGAATGCGCTCATGTTTAGGATCAATCCCGTTCAAACGCCCAGCCAGATCCCAGCTGACCCGATCTTTCCAGCCCACTGTCCCGGCAAGGCTAACTGCACCTTTCATTAACTGACCATTCAAATCGGTAATATTCAGCTGATTGACCAGATCGGTATACATCACCGCACTATACTGGCCTTGCGGAATATTTTCCCCAATCAGGTCAGTCTGGACATTCAGGTTCAGACGCTTGATATCACCATTGAACTCGGCAATACCGTCTTTGGTAAACAGTTTCTGTTCGGCCAGAATAGGCCAGTGATAATCTTTGAACTTCAACTCGCCGCGCATCGGTACCTGAGGACGCATCGGATGCACGATAACCCAACCGGTTAATAAATCAGGCGTATTGGTCGCTACGCCAGCCTGAATCGTGTCCAGTGTTCCACGTGCCCTCACCTGAATATCATGAATATTCAAGCTGTCTCTTAAGGAAGGCAGATTGACGATGCCCGTGGCATCTAGAGGGTATTTGCCTTCAAACTGCATTTTACCCGTGGCTTCACGTACTGACAGATAGCCCATATCCATCCGGGAATCTTCAAAATTTAATTCGGTGCCGGACCAGAGTGCCTCATTTAATTCAATATTATAGAAATCGACTGCATTGGTCTGGGTTTTAATCACCAGATGATCCAGCAGTAAATGATCAACGCGCAAAATAAAAGGCAAACGGATGGCATTAAACTTGAATGGTTCGCCCGTTGAAGGTCGCTTGTTAATAATTTGCAGATTGAGGACATCGGCTTCAGTCAGATGAATTTCTTTTTTGACAATCGCGCGCCAACCCAGTTTTACATCAGCACGATCAATTTTGACATCGACTGGTTTCAGGCTGACCAGCACATTTTTAAGAATAATCCCACGCCATAAATTACCGCCCTCATATTCATATTGAATAATTTGCTGGCGTTCTAGCACTTGATCCAGCAGGAATTTACTGCCCTGATTGGTCGAAAACAGTAGAGCCAGCACAGACAGCAGAAAAATCAGCGAAAAAAGCACCGACAATAGGATGCTTCTGAATATACGGCGCTTTTTCGGAACAACGCTATCTTGTGGTTCTTGTTCTGGCTGTGGTTGGTTCTCGACCATGATCTACCCAAATAACTATTTTTTAAAATGATGTTTTATAACTGCGATCCAATAAAGAAATGTAAACGAATCGGATAATTGTCATCAGACAGTCCAGTCGCAACATCTATACGTATTGGCCCAATCGGTGAAGCCCAACGCACACCCACACCCGCGCCATATTCGGTCGGATTACTGAATTCTTTATTATAGGCATTTCCGGCATCTGCAAAGACCGCAGCACGCCAGCCTTCCTTAAACTGATAATTATATTCTAATGAAGCCACGCCCAAGGCCTGCCCGCCCACTTTAAAGCCGTCAATTTCCGGAGAAAGGCTCTTGTAGTCAAAACCGCGGATACTCTGGTCACCACCAGTGAAATATCTCAGGTTATACGGTACTTTGGCAAAATCTTGAGTAAAAATATAACCCGCGTCGGCACGCCCAACAAACTGATGATCTGCATTTTCACCCAATGAATAGATAAAACGCCAGCCCGCATTCACAATGGCCATATCTGCATCAGAGAGTAAAGCCTCACTACCCAGTTCAATCTTATAGGTCTGCTTAAAACCTTTGGTTGGGTTGACCCGACGATCGCTCTCGGTACGTGAAACTTCATAACCGACTAATAGCGATTGCTGCTCATCTTCGGTATTAAAGCGAAAAGCTTCTGGAATCTGGTTAAAATCGACAGAACCATCCTGCTTCAAACGATCCAGACGATAACGTGCGCCAAAAGTCCGCTGCCAGCTACCACGTGGATTTTTGATAATCCGGTCTGCACCTAAGACTGCCGATTCAATCAACAGGCCTTCACCCTGTGCGACACCTTCACGCTCTTCACGCTCATACCCCCCCACAATACTGACATAGTCATTCAGCGGATGGTGATAGGGAATGTTATAACGTCCATCAATGGATTGGCGGATACCTGATAGCTCCATGTTGGCATCAAACGAATGTCCACGCTTGTTCACAATGGCACGACGATATTGACCACGTAAACGGATATCGGTATCTGTGCCATAACCCAGACCCACTTCAGCACTATTTAAACGGTCTGCATTTAAAGTCACAATCACTGGAATCTTTTTCTCTTCCCGTGCCTGTACTTTTAAACGGTCCTGTTCATTCTCTTTGGTTTGCTGCTCAACCCGTAAAGTTCTTAAATTTGCGCTTTCCTGATCGCGGCTACCGGCAAACTGGTCTTCATCCACGACATTCTGGGTCACTTCCTGAGAAGAGGATACCGAGCGAGCTGGTTGCATCGTAGCAGCCTGATCTTCACTCCGTTTCTGTTCTTCAATCAGGCTTTGAATATCGGGTGCCAGTTCCAGCTCTTTATCAAGCGGATCAGGGCGAATCGCATCCACCAATGTATAATTAAAATAGCGTGAGTTGGTCAGATTGTTGGCCAGACTATTGACCCGCCAGAAGGTATAATCTGCACCATCTGTCCAGGTGACTAGGCTTTCCAGTACGTCTCGGTCCAGCGGAAATTCCTTTTCAGGATCGCTCATTCTGAACTCGACATTGCCTAATTTATAACGTTCACCCGTTTCAAAACGCAGGTTCACATCTGCAGTGTTTTGTGGTTGGGCAATCTTTACATCATGCAGACGCCAGAATGAATCAAAATAACCATTGTTATTGGCTGCTGTGGTAATGCGTGTTTTGGTTTTTTCATAATTGCCATGATTGAAAATATCGCCTTCTTCCTGTTCAGGTAAAAGACTGATGACCTGGAATTGTGGCTGTTCCGCACCTTCTCCAGTAAATTCAATATTTTGAGTGCTGATCAAGACAGGTTCATTCGGGGTCACAAAAACCTGAACCCGACTGTCAGAGATTTTTTCAAACCTGAACTGGGCATTATAATAACCCACTGCCTGCGCTGCCTGTCTGGACAAGGTGCGTAATTGCGGCAAAGCCGAATTAAAGTCGCCAAAAGACTCTTGGGTAAAACTGGATAATTTGGCTTTGACATTATTTCTTAAATTCAGATGGCCTTCAGGCACATCTTTACGGTTCAGCATACCATTACTTTGTGCAACACCTTGCCCATTTATGATCACCACATCTGCACTAATTCGAGGAACTCTTGCCGTCATAATCTGACGTGGAGGACGGATTTTATAAAATAGTCGTTTGAACAGATTCGGACGTTTATCATCCTCAGCCACAAGCTGACCTGGCACTTCTGGCAAGGTCAATCCGGCTTCATTATTTTGTACAATAATCTGGCTGTCTGCCTGAATCGATTGCATCAACTGGTCGACATTAACCGGCGCCTGATTAATTTCCAGCAGTTCTTGCTGGCTGATATCGGCCACCACCGTTTCGCTGGTCTGAGTATTGCGATAGTTTTGTGCTTCCTGTTTGGCTTGCTCGGCTACCTGGTAAATTTCATTCGCCATGTTCTGATCAATAGTCTGTACTGGCAGATCTTCCAGATCATCAAACTCGATCGGCGTAAATTCACCCAGACCAGATCCTGCATTTTGCTGTTGTTCCAGCATCAACATGCTGTCCACTGGAACTTCAGGCTCCAAGGCTTCTTCAATTTTTTCTTCCGCTTCCGTTTCGGACGTGGCCACACCCTGACGAATCGCTTCTTTAGATAGCTCGTCCACCATTTCTGCCTGAGAAATGGCCACGGGCGTTTCGGGCTGTTCGGTTTGTGCCATGCTCTGATGGGATAACATCATAAAAAAGATGCTCATACAAAGCTGCATACCACTATGCTGTGGTATGAGAGGCCCCATACTGCGATTTAGCATCGTTTTTTTAAAATTTTTCTTTGCAGGCATAGCAAACTCTAAACGAATACATTCTTTAATTGATTATTTGACCGAAAAATATAAGCTAAGGAGCTTAATTAATTGGTTTTTACCTTTACATGGCTGAAAGTATCTTACATGATTTTTCTCAATGTTTACGCATAACTGACATTTCTTAATAAAACTTAATGTAGCACGGCCTATATGAACAAAAATGAACATTTGTTAGCTTCTCGGCGCTTTTTACCGATGTTTCTGACGCAGTTTTTTGGTGCATTAAACGATAATGTATTTAAACAGGCGTTACTGCTGGTTATCACTTATGGCTGGATTCAACAGCAATCGGCCAGCATCAGCACATTGAATAATCTGGCGGCGTTACTGTTTATCCTGCCTTATTTTATTTTTTCAGCCACTGCCGGTCAGATTGCCGACAAATACGAACGTTCACAGCTGATTCGCTATCTCAAGCTTCTGGAAATTATCATCATGTTGCTGGGAACTATCGGTTTCCTGCTGGGCAATTTATGGATTCTGTTATTTGCCTTATTCCTGATGGGCACCCAGTCCACTTTCTTTGGTCCGATTAAATATGCCATTTTACCTGAAGTCCTAAAACCGAATGAACTGATGTCCGGCAATGCCCTGTTCCAGTCCGGAACTTCTCTGGCAATCCTGTTCGGTATGATTCTGGGCGGTGCAGTTATTGCAGCTTCCGCCGGCAACCTGATCTGGATCAGTTTAACCATCATCAGCATCGCCTTGATGGGTTATATATCTAGTCGCTATATCCTGAAACAAAGCATTCCCGCGCCTGAGCTGCAAGTTGACTGGAACTTTTTTCGTACCAGTTTGCAAACCTTGAAATATGCCAAAGGCTTACCTTTAGTTTTTACCATTTTACTGGGCAATTCATGGTACTGGTTTTATGGTGCCACCTATCTGACTCAGATTCCACAGCTGACACTACAAAATCTGCATGCCTCGGAAAATGTCGCCAGTCTGTTGCTAACTTTCTTTTCTGTCGGAATCGGACTAGGTTCTTTCCTGTGCCGTAAAATTGGCGGCAGCCAGGTCAATATTAAAATGGTGCCTTTTGGTGCAATCGGTCTTGTGATCTTTGCCCTGTATCTGGCCGCGAGTCTGGCTTTTGTTCCGGAACGTACAGGTGCATTAATCGGTCTAGCAGAAGTTTTTCAGCAGGGCTGGAGCTATTATCATGTGATGCTAGCAGTGACCTTACTCGGGGTGAGTGGCGGTTTTTATATTGTACCGCTGTATGCCATGATGCAGGCGCATTCTCCTCGCTCACATCGTGCGCGTGTGGTTGCAGCAAATAACATTCTGAATGCCGTTTTCATGGTATCTTCTGCTATATTCTCGATTATTATTTTGAGTGTTTTAGAGCTTGATCTTAAAATACTTTTTTGTATTACCGCAGTATTAAGTGGCCTGTTTACCCTATGGCTACTTTACCGTCTAAAACCGATGATCAAAACTGCACAAGCGCCCTTGGAGGATTAATTCATGCGTCAATATACAGGTCTCGATAAAATGATTCATTCTTTTGACCAGGCATTACGCAGTCTAGTCCCGGGCACGACTTCAGCTCAACGTGAAAATCCAGCCCAGCCAGTAGAAACGCAGTTAACGGTCAGTGATGCACGTCATGTGGCAGGTTTAATGCGGGTCAACCATAGTGGTGAAGTCTGTGCACAGGCGCTGTATCATGGTCAGGCCATGACGGCGAAACTCCCGAATGTGCGTCGCGAAATGGAACAGGCGGCAATTGAAGAACAGGATCATCTGGCTTGGTGTGAAGACCGCTTAAAAGAACTGGATAGCCATACCAGTCTGCTCAATCCGGTCTGGTACGGTCTTTCCTTCGGTATGGGCGCGATTGCCGGAATTGCAGGCGATAAATACAGCCTGGGTTTTGTGGCTGAAACAGAACGTCAAGTCAGCATGCATTTACAGCATCATATTAGCCAGTTACCACCTCAGGATGAACGTTCTCGCCGTATTCTGGAACAGATGAACGAAGATGAACTGCATCATCGGGATACAGCTTTGAATGCTGGCGGTGTAGACTTGCCTGTTCCGGTAAAAATGACCATGACGGCCATTTCCAAATTAATGACCAAAACCAGCTATTTTATTTAAATTACACTATTTTAATTTTCGCCCACTCATTTGTGGGCTTTTTAATACATCTCAAATCCTGATCTAAATTAACCGGTTAAAACTATGTGATCATGCCTCAAGATCACTCCATAAAATAATAGAGGTTCCTCGTCTTATACTTTCAATACTTCTTGTTCATTTCAGAGAGTAAATCCAGCTGGATTTCCTGTATTTGAGCCAGCCTTTCCCATTGATGCAGCAACAGATGATCTAGTTTTTCATGCAAATGCTGGATTTCGAGCTCGGCTTTTAAATTAATCTGATAATCATTTTGTGAACGTAAGCGGTCTTTTGCTTCCTGCCTGTTCTGGCTCATCATAATAATAGGGGCCTGAATTGCCGCGAGACAGGATAGGATTAAATTCAACAGAATAAAGGGATAAGGATCGGCGGGTCGAGTGACCAAAACAACCGTATTAATTACAATCCACAGCCCCAGAAAGATTGTAAAACAAATCAAAAATCTCCAGCTTCCACCAAAAGTTGCAACTTTATCGGCCAGCCTTTCACCCAAGGTCCATTTTTGCTCTAATTCCGTTTCCACATTTTTGGTGATCAGTTCATGCTGATGCATGCTATGAATCACTTCGACCTCAAGGTCTGTGACCTCACCCTTTTCCAGACTTAATAATGAATGTACATACTGCATGCGATAGCGGGTTAGATCTGTCTGACAAATATAATCTTGCGGCGTCCAGACTGGAATATCCTTGCCAATCTCTTCAGTAATGACTTTTCTGACCGTCCCCATCGGAGTAAGATCTTTCAGAAGAAAGTGCTTGCCGCACACCAAACATTTATGGCTCTCATTTTTTTCTTTCATGATAATTCTCTTTTTAAACCAGCTCACTCAGCTATAATTTTTATATAATTGTTTTTATTAAATAAGTTTGATCCCTTGGATATCATTATATCTCACGTCCGTCTAGTCTTTTGAATAAATGAATTTCACCTCGGTTTTATTTTGGATTGATAAAATACTTAACCAAGCGCACGATGACCTGATCATTCAAGGTAATTTTCAGATCGATTCAATCCTACTATCTATACATGACTTAAATTTACTATAATCATAATGATAATAAAAAAGGGCTTCATTGTGCGCCATTCATACCATCTTGAAAAACATTATATCGAACGTGCGGGCTGGCTTCGTGCAGCTGTCCTGGGGGCAAATGACGGGATTATTTCGGTCACCAGTCTGGTGGTGGGTATCGCAGCCAGTGGAGCATCCACTGAAATTTTATTGGTGACCTGTGTTGCCGGATTGATTTCTGGCGCCGCATCAATGGCGGCCGGTGAATATATTTCGGTTAAATCCCAGCAAGATATTGAAACCAATGATCTACTCATGGAAGGGCGCGAACTGCAACGCCATCCCACGCATGAATTAAATGAACTCAAAACGATTTATATACAACGAGGTCTGGAACCCGCTTTGGCACAACAGGTCGCTGAAAAGCTGACCGACCATAATGCCTTGGATGCCCATGCCCGGGATGAAATTGGTATTTCAGCACATACCTCTGCCCAACCCTTTCTCGCTGCATTTTCTTCGGCCATGGCCTTTACGGTAGGTTCATTATTTCCTTTAATTTCAATCATGATTTTACCGGAACACTATTTGGATAAAGGCGTTATGCTGATTGGTGTTTTAAGCTTGGGGATGATGGGTGCACTGGCGAGCTATGCCGGTGGAGTAAGTGTCTGGAGAGGTGCAGTTCGGGTGATGCTCTGGGGAATTATCGCCATGTTATTCAGTGCATGGATCGGATCATTATTTAATGTGTCTGTTGCCTAAATATGTGTTTATTTTTTAGCTAGACAAAGAATAGGATTGAGCGGCTCTTGTATTAACATCACTGAAAAATGTTTTTTCAAAAACTAGCCGCTCTAACAAAACTTGAGTTTAATTAATATATGTTCGGTTTTAATTTAGATGTTTAAAACCTAAGATCTATGCATGAGAGGTATTGTTATGGAAACTACCATCATTCTTGCCATCTTGGCGATCATTATCGTATTGCTGATCATTTTTTATAACAAGAAAAAGTGAAATAGCGATGATGCTTTTTTACTGCTTTGAGGGTTTTTACTAATCTTAGAGTAAATTCCAGAGCTTTAATCAATCAAATATTAATTCCCTGTTGGGAAACCATGAAATCCTCATTGGATTACATAAAGAATCCCGAGGATTAAAATCACAGAAACCACAATTTCCAATATTTTCATTTTTAAATGACTTCTAAACTTAAGCATCTCATCTTATCTGAATTTTCTTTTACTCTAAAAACAAAAAACTGCATCATAAAAAAAGCCTGATCTTGCTTGATCAGGCTAGTTAACCATTCGTACTAGATAAATTGTATTAGCAGAAAATTAGGTGATTTGATTTAAATCAGCTGTTCAACTGTTGGAAAGCTATGTGATCCATGTTCAAACATGGCATCATGCCAAACATCAAACATGGGCACTTTCACATCCAGAGCCAAGGGCAATTTTTTTTCATTGAACTGCATATGTTGAAGATCTGATCCCCAGGCAATCAAATCAACATCCAAAGTAATCTGATGGGATGGACGTACTCGCCCTGATGCCTGTTCCAGCTGTTTGAGCAACTCAATCATCTCCTCACTGGACACCGAACTTCGCAATAAACACGCTGCATTCCAGTAATCTGCGCCGATGCCATCGCGGCAAGGAATCATATAAATGGGAGAAAACTGAACTTCTCCCCATTCAGAAATACGTTGCTGTGCAGCTTGAAAATGTTGCTGAGGATGACAATTACTCGCTAATGCTAGGGCGAAAATCGTTTCGGTGGCGTTCAAGACGTATCCCTACAGAATTGGCTTGCGCGATAATGGCAGGCTTACGGATCGTAATATTAATCGATTCAATTGCTGTAAAGGTAGTAAAAAGTGCATTCAGCACTAATTTTGCTGCATGTTCAATCAATTCAGGCTTGGCGTCTTGAATGACTTTGCTGGAAATCTCACAAATTTCTGCATAATTCAGTGTATCTGCAAGTGCATCTGAGTTTGATGCCTGTTCTAAATCGGTTTGAATGGTCAAATCCAGCATTAGAGGCTGAATAATTTGACGCTCCCAGTTAAAGCAGCCCACGACTGTCTCAACCTTTAAACCTTCAATAATAATGGCGTCCATTGGATTGCTCGAGAATATGATATTTACAACTAATCTCCCTAAATCCCTCTTTTATAAAGAGGGACTTTTATCGCTTCTACTTTATCAAGCAATGAGAAACTCCTCCCTTTAGAAAGGGAGGTCGGGAGGGATTAAATTAATGCTTTAACAGCAGATTCGGATCCATGCTCTGTACCATCTGCAAACGCTGATCGGCATAGATGTCGGTATACGGCGCCAGAATACGCATGAAACGGTCGAAATACAGCATTTGCTTGAACAACAAGGCAAAGTCACGCGGGAACCGGATCCCGTGACGCTCACCCACAGCCACCATATCCATCATGATATCGTTCAGATCAGCAGGATTCGACGTTAACAATTCCTGTGGATCTGCCATCAACACGCCACTGAATAAACGCTCTAGATCAGCAGCCAAAACTTTGGTGTCAATCTGCACAGCGGTCATGCCCATTTTCAGCATGTTTTGCGCCATCAGCTCATAATTGGTATGTTGCAATGAATCCATAAATGCCATACATGCCGTCCATACTTCAGGCTTAAGCTGACCCACAATACCGAAATCAATAAAACCGACACGGCCATCTTCGAGCAGCATCAGGTTGCCTGCATGCAGATCGGCATGGAAACTGTTACACATCATCAAGCTGCCAAACCAGGTATTCATCGCGGTAATGAGTACTTGAGATGGATCTTTGGATACCTTTTTAACCACTTCAAAATCTGTCAAAGGCACACCGTATAAACGCTGCATGGTGAGCACACGACGGGTCGAATATTGATGATAAACCTTAGGTGCAGTGGCTGCCTGATTGTTGGTGATATTCAGGTAATTAACAAAATCATCCAGATTCTGTGCTTCTTCAATGAAATCGACTTCACGTACCATACGGTTTTTGATTTCTTCGACAATATCAGCCAGTGAAGCAAACTTAACTTTCGGGACTGCTTTTTCCAGCAACTTGGTTGCCCAATGCAGCACATTCAAGTCAGTGTACAAAATGGTTTCTACACCTGGTTTTTGTACTTTAATCACGACATCTTCGCCAGACACCAGTTTGGCCGCATGCACCTGTGCAATAGATGCAGAAGCTAACGGCGTTTCATCAATCGATGCAAAGATTTCGTCCAGATTACGACCTGCAAATTCAGAAGCCAACACTTGCTGGATATAGCTAAACGGCAAGCGTGGAGTCTGATCCAGACAACCCTGAAATTCTTCTACATATTCACGTGGAAACAGCGACGGCGTGCTGGCAATAAACTGACCCAGCTTGATATAAGTCGAACCTAAGGATTCAAAAGTTTCACGCATCAGTTTGGCATTGCTCGGCTTTTCAGTGGCATATTTAAAGCCCGCCTTTGCCGCAACGACTGCTGTTTCTCCCATACGGGCAACTGAACGTATTCCATCTAACCAGATATTGTTTTTCATAATGTCTTAGGAAAAATTAATTAAATGCAGTGTAGCAAAAAAAATTCACTTTGCAGGCTTATCTTGCCTGACAGATTGGGCAATCTGTATCTTTTTCGAAAGCGAGAATTCGCTGTTTAAAACTCAGTCCATCCCACAACAACAGCTTTTGTCTGAGTGGCATCTGACCCAATCCCAGATATAACAAGGCATGATGTGCCTGCAAGCTGGCCATCACATTCGGTGTGGTCGCCAATACACCGGAATCTGCACAGCGCAGACTTTCATCGGCCTGATTTTCTGGCGGGAACAGGCAGGCATAACAGGCAGAATCCCCTTCAACCATAAACAGCTGGCCTTGCAAGCCAATCGCAGAAGCACTCAATAATGGCACATTCAGCTCCACACAAATCTGATTGACCAGATAGCGTGTGGCGAACTGGTC
The DNA here is from genome assembly GCF_024129115.1 of Acinetobacter lwoffii. Lineage (GTDB taxonomy): Bacteria > Pseudomonadota > Gammaproteobacteria > Pseudomonadales > Moraxellaceae > Acinetobacter > Acinetobacter lwoffii_T. The sequence continues at coordinate 456,613 of NZ_JAMXXO010000001.1, read as the reverse complement.
ACAGCCATCCAGCACCAGATCCTGATGTTCAATCAGGTGTGCTGCATTCTCAGCCGTCAAGGCCTGATTCACATATTCAACTTGTACGTTCGGATTAACCTGACTTAGTCTTTTGGCCAGAGTTTCTGCCTTATAAAATCCAATATCTTGCGGCATAAATGCCAGTTGTCGCTGTAAATTACTCATCTCGATGGTATCTGGATCGATCAGGGTAATTTTCCCCACACCTGCGCGTGCCAGAAGTTCTGCCAGTGCACAGCCAATCCCGCCACACCCAATAATGCAGACATTCGAAAATTTTAACCGTTCTTGAGCGTCAATATCCCAGCCCTCCAGAAGAATCTGACGGCTATACAGATGCAGTTCAGCATCGGTGAGTTCGAATTCTGGGGATATGGTATCCATGTTAAATGTAGACAACGTCTTTCCTTGTTTCGAAAATTTTTAACAATGATCGTAAAATTAGCTTTACTGAAGTTTCTAAAGGCTGATAAATCTCTGGAATATCAATCTCACATTCAATTCACAGCACATCAATAAATGGTTCGGCAATCGTTGAAGCAAATAGCATATCAGCTAAACGTTCGGTATCAAGATGCAGCCGCTATGGCTTGGCAAGATTTTTTGAATCACCTCAATTAAACGGTTCCGGCAAACAGCTCTTTCTCATTTATAAAAGGTGTCAAACCTGAAGTTTTTAAAATCTTTGCTATTGAATTACCCTGTAAATAGAACTGCCTTGTTTAGCAATTCTGTAGTCTCTGCCTGTATTTGAGTATGAAAATGTATGAGTTCAGTGAGACCTAAGGCATCTGTCTCTAAATATGATTAATCTGAAAATATCAAGCAATCTTTTCAGCTTTCATAAAATCGTATGGAGAACATACATGACCGAGCATAACAATACTCAACATGATAATCGTGAAAAATTATGGGAATTGATCAAAGATGTCCGTTACACCATGATCAGCCATTTAACCGACACCCATGAAATCCACTCCCAGCCGATGACCATGCTGAACTCCGAGCAGATGAATGAACGTCAAAACTTATATTTCATCCTGCGTAATACCAATGATCTGGTCAAAGCAGCAGAAACAGGCCGTGGTCAGATCGGTCTGTCTTTTGCAAAACCATCAGATGGTATTTATGTGTCGATTAGTGCACATGCCCAGATCAGTACTGACCGTATTCTGATTGAGCAATTATGGAATCCATGGGCTGAAAACTGGTTTGAAGGCAAGGATGATCCTACCGTACGGGTATTGATTGCAGAAGCAGTCAGCGCAGAATATTGGAATGTGACAGACAACAAAGTCACCCAGCTTTTTAAAGCCTTAAAAGGCGGCGTTACCGGTGAAGCGGGCGAACCGCATGCAGAACATCAAAAAGTGAATTTACAAGGCAATATCCGGTAAGTACCGAGATTTAGCCTCTTAAAATTAAGAGGCTAAATTTTTGATATATTTCATTTTAAATATTAATGTAATTTTACTGTAATGACATAAAATTATAATTTTGGCTTGCCTCAATCTGCTCTCTTAAAAATATAAGCTTAGGAAAATCAGCTCAACATTCAGCTTAATTTTAAATAGAAGAAAATTTATTTTCTCAAAAACCAAAAGGCTGCCATAGCAGCCTTTGAACATTCAATTAAAGGATGAATTTTGAAAATTAACTGACTCGCTTCATCTCTTGAAGTTTGGCTATTTCCTGCTGTTTGAGTAAATTGCGCTGAATCTTGCCGCTCGATGTTTTAGGCAAAGACGCCACAAACTCAATCTCTTTCGGATAGGCATGTTTGGATAAGCGTGAACGTACATAACTTTGCAGTTTTAACATCAAATCTTCAGTAGCCGGATAAGCCGATTTAAGCACTACAAAGGCTTTCACAATTTCAGTTCGTTCTGGATCTGGCTTGCCGACTACGGCAGATTCAAGCACTTCTTCACATTCAAGCAAGGTACTTTCTACATCAAAAGGCCCAACCCGATAGCCCGAAGTTGTAATGACATCGTCTGCACGCCCAATAAAATCAATACCGCCATATTCATTCAGCTTCACGGTATCACCAGTGAGATAATACTGCCCGACAAATGACTTGCGGTTGTGGCCTGCATAGCCTTCAAACCACATCAACGGTGAAGCTGCACAGTCAATTGCCAAGGTTCCAATCCCGCCTTTTTCTACTTCCTGATGTTCTTTGTCCAATACAGCAAAACGATGCCCAGGAATAGCAAAACCGGCTGAACCAACTTTTTTATAATGCTCCAAGCCATGATGATTGGCGATCACCATACCCAGTTCAGTCTGTCCATATTGATCATAAATATTCACATTTAAATCATGGTTGAACCACTGAATCACTTCAGGCGTGAGCGGCTCACCCGCACTGCTTACCACGCGTAAATGTGAGGTGATGCCTGCATCAAATTTTTCTTTAAAACCAAAGAACATGCGAAATGCAGTTGGCGAACCCGTCAGGTTGCTGACCTGATATTTTTGAATGATTTGTACGGCGTTATCGACACTGAATCCACGCTCATCCATGATGATGCTGTGCCCTAAACTGAGCGGCCCTGCAATGCCATAATACAGTCCATATGCCCAGCCTGGGTCTGCCAGATTCCAGAAGGAATCTTCATCTCGCAGATCTACAGCGTGCAGCATATAACCTTTAAAGGCCAACAAGGCTTTTAAAGGCACAGGAACCAATTTTGCCAAGCCTGTGGTGCCTGAAGTAAACATCATCAGGAAGATATCATTAAACTGGCAATTTACCGGTTCAAACGCCTCTGGCTGTTGCTGTAAGGCTGTCCAGAAATCCGCATCTTGATAATTATCTGCTGCTGCCTGATGCACAGTCAGAATATTCGGGACATTGAGATCATGAAGTTTTAATCGCTGCTCTTCATCAGTAACGATCAACTGCGTATTGACGGTACTAATACGATGTTCAATGGCTTTGCTTTCAAAGGCAGTAAATAAAGGTTGATAAATGGCACCGATCCGCCAGGTGGCCAAGATGGTAATTAAGAGTGCAGGCGTTCTTGGCAGCAATCCTGCAATACAGTCGCCGGCCTTTAAACCCAGAGAATGCATATAATTCGCCAACTGTCCTGAGGCAAAGTCCAGTTGCTCAAAAGTCCACTGCTCAGCGTCACCGTTCTTGCCTTCCCAGATCAGTGCAGTTCGATTTTGACCCAGATAACGCCCACAACATTCGGTATAAGCATTGATGTTCTCTGCGCTTCCAACCAGATGTTCCTGAACCATATTTTCAAAATTAAAATCAGCATATGCCTGCTCTAGTGTCTTCATGACGACAACCTCTTTCCTATTGTAGTTTTCAGGCGACCTTGCCTGAGTTTATCCATTTGTATTTGTTGTTCCTGCTGATTCCATCAGCATACTTTCTCAAATCTGCATTCATGCCCTATGGCTAGAACATGAATAAAGCTTATTTTTCGATTATTCGCACTGTATGTCTTTAGATCATCATGTTCGGTTAAATCCTGCAATTTCCATATCCATCAATGTAAGTGCAGGATTTGAACATCAATCAAAGTCTGTTTTTTTAATTTAACAGTCAGCGTAGACACACTTCACGTGCAATCACCAGTCGTTGAATATCTGATGCACCTTCATAAATCTGGCTCACTCGCACATCACGATAAATCCGCTCGACCGGAAAATCAGAGACATAACCGTAGCCACCATGAATCTGGATCGCGTCCGAGCAGACTCTTTCTGCAATAGTCGATGCAAACAGTTTTGCCATCGATGCTTCTTTTAAACACGCCAAGCCTGCATCTTTTAATGTTGCAGCATGCAAAACGAGCTGACGTGCGGCTTCAATTTGTGTCGCCATATCTGCAAGCCTGAACGCCACAGCCTGATGTTGCACAATTTCTACACCAAAGGCTTTACGGTCATTGGCATATTCCACTGCAGCATCCAGTGCAGCCCGAGCCATACCGACAGATTGTGCCGCAATGCCGATCCGACCCGATTCAAGGTTCGACAAGGCAATTTTATAACCTTCACCCTCCTGACCTAGCAAGTTGGCAGCAGGAATCCGGCAGTTATCCAGAACGATGGTCGCGGTATCAGAACAATGCTGACCCATTTTCTCTTCTAGGCGTGACACGATATAACCCGGTGCATCGGTCGGCACCAGAAAACATGAAATACCTTTTTTCCCTGCGGATTTATCGGTCACAGCAAAGACTAGTGCAATCTGTGCGTGTTTACCTGTCGTGATAAACTGCTTGGTGCCATTTAGCACCCATTCATCACCATCACGTTCGGCTTTACACTCCAGCGAACTGGCATCCGAACCGGCCTGAGGTTCTGTCAAACAGAAACAGCCGAGCCATTCACCTGTTGCCAGTTTGGTTAAATACTGCTGTTTTTGTGCTTCAGTGCCATAACGCTGGGTAATGCCGCAAGGCAAAGAATTCTGCACACTGATAATCGTCGAGATTGCACCATCTCCTGCGGCAATTTCCTCTAGCGCCAAAACCAATGATACATAATCCAGACCTGCACCACCCCATTCTTCAGCCACTGTCATACCCAATGCACCAAGCTCACCAAGCTCTTTAAGTTCTTGTGCTGGAAATTGTGCCGTTTTGTCGCGTAAGGCCGCCGTCGGTTTCAGCTTCTGCTGCGAATAATTGCGCATCATGTCCTGAATCATTTTTTGTTCATCATTTAAAATCACGGGTATTTCCCTTCTTTATTTTTTCTATCCAGCATCAGCAAAGAATTTTTAATTTTCAAAATCTGATGTTTTTTTGGATGTATTCGGCAAATTCAGCATGCAACTTTCCCTGACACGTCATTGCCATTTTGATGAGTCAAAGAAAGTGTGTTTATTTAATGAATTATTTTGGTGCCATACGGATTGCGCCATCCAGACGAATGACTTCACCATTTAAATAGCTATTTTCAAAGATATGCCCCACCAATTGGGCGAATTCCTGTGGTTTTGCCAGACGTGGTGGAAACGGCACCATTTGCCCCAAAGCATCCTGGACATTTTGCGGCATGCCTTTCAGCATCGGAGTTTCCATAATGCCCGGCGCGATGGTCATGACACGGATCGCTTCACGAGCCAGTTCACGTGCCAAAGGTAAAGTCATTGCGACGACTGCACCTTTGGATGCCGCATAGGCAGTCTGACCAATTTGACCGTCATAAGCGGCAACTGAAGCAGTATTCACAATCACGCCACGTTCTTCTTCACCCGATTGCAACTCATATTTTGCAATTAAAGCCGCCGCATGACGCAACATATTAAAAGTACCATTTACATTAATATTGAGCACTTTTTGAAACATGGCTAATTCATGGATGCCGTTACGACCCAATACTTTGGCAGACGGTGCAATCCCGGCACAGTTGATCAAGCCATTCAGTTGACCATACGTGCTTTCAACATGAGCGAAGAAACTTTCAATGGCTTGTTCATCGGTCACATCGAGCTGTACAAACTCAGACTGTGCACCCAGTTGCTGCTGTAGTACTTCACCCTGCTCCTGATTCATATCGACCAGAATCACTTTGGCACCGTGTTCAACCAGATGAGTCGCTGTGGCTGCACCCAAACCTGAGGCACCACCGGTGATCACAATAACTTTTCCCTGAATGTTCATGTTTATTTCCTAGCGATTTTTCTATTTCAGATACGACTTAATATGCAGAGTAAACAGAGTTTTTATTCTGTACAATTTCCAAATATTGCATCTTGCATGATGTATTTGGACAATGAAAACAAGGATGTCAGACTGAATATGCATAAGCCTGCACTGGAATATAGCAAAGGCACCATCTCGATTGACCTGGTGAACGAAGCATTGCTGGATGCCAAACGGCTGCAATTTGATGTCCCTGCCATTCTGAAAAAAGCCAATATCCCAGCAGAAGTACTGAATGCTCCCAAGGCACGCGTGTCGGTTAGCCAATTTGCCCAGTTATGGACTGTACTTGCAGACAGCATGAATGATGAATTTTTTGGTATGGACAGCCATGCCATGCGTCGTGGCAGTTTTAAATTGCTTTCGAAAATGGTTATGCAGGCAGATACACTGGAAAAAGCGCTGCAACACATTCTGCAATTTCTCAATCTGGTTTTAGACGATCTGCAAAGCACGCTCATGGTTGAGGAACACTATGCCTATATCGTGATTTATGATTTAAAAGCAACCAAACGCATGTTTAGTTATGCGACGTATCTGATGCTGATTCATACCCTGATCTGCTGGTTAAGTGGACAACGAATTTTACTCAATCAGATTCAACTCAAATGCGCAGCACCCCTAGATGATTTTGATTACAAAGTTCGGTTCTGTGAACAGATTGAATATCAGGCCAGCGAAAACTATGTGCAATTTGATGCAAGCTATCTGCAACTACCGATTAAACAGGATGCTCAGTCTTGGTATCAGTTTATTCAGCAAACCCCACAAAATTTATTAGTACGTTTTAAAAACCCCTATGCCTTGAGCACCCAAATTCGCCGACAATTGCTACAGGTTTCACCAGCAGAATGGCTGGAACTGAATGAATTGGCCTTAAAAATGAATATGTCTGAAGCCACCATGCAACGGCGTTTAAAAAGCGAAGGTGTCAGCTATCAGCAATTAAAAAATGAGATACGCCGGGATACCGCCATTGAATTACTGACCCGTACTGAACAAAGTTTACAAGAGATTAGTGATCAGCTTAACTTCCAGGAATCCAGTGCATTTCATCGTGCATTCAAAAAGTGGACTGGCGTCAGTCCAGGGACTTATCGACAAAATAATATTAGATAATTTATATAAACTTAGACTTCAAAAATATTACCGAAAAATACTTGGATTATAAGCATATATTTTTATTATGATTATATATTTCAAGCCCCAAAACATATATTAGCAGGACTACACAGTCACCCGGAAAGCTTTGCAATTTACCCGAGAATAGATTATTTTTCACTCAATTTATAGCACTTTGCTATTGGCTGTATTCTCCATTTTCCTTTCGTGTTGAAGGTATCTCCATGTTAAAGATGACTGATGTGCTTGGGCAAAATCTTGTCCAAAACTTCTCTAAAGCTTTATTTTCTTCGACTGATCTGATCACAGAACAGTTGAATCAAGGGATTTTAAATGCATCGGATGCAGAACTGAAAGATGCAATTCTGCACTTCTTTAATCAGGTAGATGCTGTGGAAGCGGCTCAGGCCCTTGAAATTCCGGCAGAACGTATCAATGAATTACAACAAGGTATTGCCTTGAAAGATGAAAAATCTCTGGCAGACACTTTGAAAGTTGTGGCACTTTGTCTGGCAATGGAAACAGGTAGCCTAGATCAGGTAGAAGTCTATGACTGTCTACAGGATTATCCGATGTAATTCTTTTTAAAAATTCCTCGAAAGCGGTGCTCTGGCATCGCTTTTTTTGTTTTTAGTTATGGCGTGATGTTATTAAAAATACTTAAGGTTTCAAATGCAGTCAGGAATTTATAAAGAAAAAATCCAATAAAAAAGCGACTAATGTAGTCGCTTTTTTATAGAAAAGAATTACAGATTAATGCGGCCATTGACCCAAAGTCACGCGATCATTCCCGCTATAATCTTTAACCGTGCGGACTTGCTTATAACCCGCCTGTTTAAATAGATGTTGTACGGCGTCTGCCTGATCATAACCATGTTCAAGCACCACCCAACCATTCACAGTCAAATGCTTCTTGGCTTGCAGAATAATCATTTCAATATCGGCCAGCCCCTTTTTATCTGCCACCAGCGCACGTTCCGGTTCAGTCGCCAGATTCTGCATATGCACATCATCAGCGTCGATATAAGGTGGATTCGATACAATCGCGTCAAAGAATTCACGGCCAAATGGCTTCAACCATGAACCCAGAACAAATTCTACATTCTCAATATCATGTTGTTCCGCATTATATTTCGCTACTTCCAGCGTAGGCTCGTAGATATCGGAAGCCGTTACTGTCCAGTTGGAACGCTCAGATGCCAGCGATAAAGCAATCGCACCAGTACCTGTACCCAAATCCACCACACGGGCATCATCAGGCAGATCCAATTTCAACACAGTCTCAACCAGTACTTCAGTATCCGGACGTGGCACCAAGGTATCTTTGGTCACTTTGAGGTCCAAAGTCCAGAATGGCTGTGAACCAGTGACATAAGCCAAAGGCTCGCCAGCAGCAATACGCGCCAACCCGTCTTTATACGCTTGTTCCTGTTCAGGCGTTAACTCCTGATCCTTTTTCATTAGTAGATCAAATGAATCAATCTTGGTGATGTGTTCCAGTAACCAGGCATTTTCCTGACGCTCATAACTTTCAGCTTCACCGCGTAAAGCCAGGGCTTGTAAAATATTCATTATCCACCATTCTGCTGTGCAAGCATGGCCAACTGATCCGCCTGATATTCGCGGTGCAGGCTGTCCAGCAATTCGGTCAAATCACCTTCCATCACGGCATCCAGCTTGTATAAAGTCAGGTTAATGCGGTGATCGGTCATACGACCTTGCGGGTAGTTATAGGTACGGATACGTTCTGAACGATCACCCGAACCCACCAGATCACGACGCATTTCTGATGTTGCTGCATCTGCTGCTGCACGTTTGGCATTTTCTAAACGTGATACCAGCAGTGCCATCGCTTTGGCCTTGTTCTTATGCTGTGAACGTTCTTCCTGACATTCCACTACGGTGCCGGTTGGAATGTGAGTAATACGTACTGCAGAATCGGTTTTGTTAACGTGCTGACCACCTGCACCTGAAGCACGATACGTATCAATCCGCAAATCAGATGAGTTGATTTCAACCGAGGTATCGACATCAATTTCAGGAAGAATCGCAACGGTACATGCTGATGTATGCACTCGGCCTTGTGATTCGGTCGCCGGTACACGCTGTACACGATGCGCACCACTTTCAAATTTCAGGCGACCATAGACACCTTCACCATTAATCAGGCAGATGACTTCTTTATAGCCGCCATGTTCGCCTTCATTTTCAGAGAGGATTTCAATACGCCAGCCTTGGTTTTCCGCATATTTACTATACATACGGAATAAATCGCCCGAGAAAATCGCAGCTTCATCGCCACCTGTTCCGGCACGAATCTCAAGATAAGCCGAGTTGGCATCATTCGGATCTTTCGGAATCATCAGGATGTTCAGGTCTGCTTCAAGCGATTCAATTAAAGCTTTATTCTCTTTAATTTCTTCCTGTGCCATTTCCTTAAAATCTGGATCTGACAGCATGGCCTGAGCTGTTTCAATGTCTTCTTCAGCCTGTCTGTACTTGGTCCAAACATTGGTGATTTCTGTTAAGTCATTATGCTCACGTGACAATTGACGGAAGCGCTTATTATCAGAAATGACTTCTACATCAGCCAGTAATGCGGTCAATTCTTCATGGCGGTCAGAGAGTTGGTCTAATCGTAAACGTAACGATTCTTTCATTTTCTAAAAAATCTCAAACATAGGCTGCGACTAAAAACCGATTTAGCACAGCGAAATCAAAAAATTGCGCCTAGTTTAACGACTCTGGCTTCTAATGAACATCATTATTGAGTAAGTCCGCGTTGCTATCATTCGTGCTCTACAGCATTTGTTAACAAATATGATTAAAAACAGTGGAATTGCTTTTTTTATAGTCGATCTTATTCTTATTTCTTGCCGATTTTACAATTCGCCAAATAAAGCAGGGAATTATGAAGAAACATCTTCATATTGTTTTGGGCATGATTTGTTACATTTTCCGCATCGAAATAACTACAGTCCTGTAGATGGACACGGAGTGATGACATGAAACTCAACGCACTTTTAATGAGTACAGTTTTAGCTGCTGGTTCAATGATGACCGTAAACGCACATGCCGACAGTACAGCGCGTGTTGCAGCAGCAAGTGCTTTAGGTAGTGTTGCAGGTACAGCATTAGGTAAAAACATGGGCGGTAATACCGGCGCAACCATTGGTGCTGCTTTAGGTGGTGCTGGCGGTGCAGCGGTTGCAAGCAGCAAAAAAAACCGGACTGAATCTGCCATTGGTGGCGCTCTAGGCGGCGGTGCAGGTTATACCGTAGGTAAAAATATGGGCGGTACTAACGGCGGTTATATCGGTTCAGCTTTGGGTGCTGCCGGTGGTGCTGCACTAGGTAACAAGATTGCAAAAGATAAAGCAGCTGAAAAACGCTCTAAACACTGGAAAAAACGTTACCGTTAATTTGCGCTCAGGCAGTTTAGACCAGACGCTACATTTAACATGAAAAGCACCTTTTGGTGCTTTTTTTATTGTGGCTTTAATACGTGAATTTTCAATTAATACATGGAATTATCCTGTCCACATCATGAATAAATTAAGGAGATAAAAATCACAATTCGCCAACACTGCCTTCATGCTGTTTTGCGCTTGCTAGATTAAATTTATCTCATCAACAAAATATAGCTAGATATATAAAAGGTGTCCTCATGAACTATAAATCTCTAATGATCGCTGTCGTAGCAACCTCAGCCATGGGTATGACAGCTGCCAATGCAGGCAATACAACCAATACAGCTTTAGCTTCTGCTTTGGGTGGTGTCGTTGGTGCCGCAGTAGGCAATAAAATGGGCGGTACTACTGGTGCAACAATCGGTTCAGCGATTGGTGGTGGTGCGGGTGCCGCAGTAGCAGCAAATAAACGTGACCGTAATGGTGCGATTATCGGTGGTGCTTTAGGTGGCGGTGCAGGTTATGCAGTTGGCCGAAACATGGCAGGCACCAACGGTGGTTATATCGGTGCGGCACTGGGTTCAGCAGGTGGTTCAGCTTTAGGTAAGAAAGTCAGCGAAGACCGTCGTTATGATGACCGCAGCGAACGTCGCTATAACTCTTCTCGTAACTACCGTTATAACGATTATCGCTATAACAACCGTCGTCGTTAAGATTCTCTCCCCTTATTCTTTCCTCCTTTATAAGCATCTTCGGATGCTTATTTTTTTGCCTTTATTTTTTATCTTTATCTTTTGGTTTACACTTATATCGATTTTTTTCGATATACAAATACAATGCAAAGTCGTATGCTCTTAGCCATGTTTATTCAAGAGTAATATTATGCGTACGCTTACCGATACCCAGTTCTCTATTCTCGAACTGGTTCCAGTTCGTGACGATAAGACCATTCAATTCTCCCTGCAACATGCGCTGGAATTAGCTCAGACCGCAGAACGTCTAGGTTATAGCCGGATGTGGCTGGCCGAGCATCATAATATGGATGGTATTGCCAGCTCAGCGACCGCCGTGCTCTTAGGCTATTTACTGGCAAATACCAATAGCATCAAACTTGGCTCTGGTGGCATTATGTTGCCAAACCACGCTCCACTGGTAGTAGCAGAGCAATTCGGTACATTAGCGACTTTATATCCAGATCGTATTGAACTGGGATTGGGTCGTGCTCCGGGTACCGATCAAATGACCATGCGTGCTTTGCGTCGTGGCCGTCAGGAAACTGAAGATCAGTTCCCACAGGATGTTTTAGAAATTCTGCAATACTTTAAAGACCCGATTCCAGGTCAACGCATTGTGGCAACTCCAGGCCAAAGCACGCATGTACCTGTATGGTTATTAGGGTCCAGTCTGTTTAGCGCACAACTGGCAGCAAAACTTGGTCTACCTTATTCATTTGCTTCACATTTTGCCCCGCGTATGCTGGGTCAGGCCATTCAATTATATCGTGACAATTTCGAACCGTCTGAATATCTCGATCGTCCTTATGTGTCGATGGGCGTACCAACCTGTGTCGCAGATACCAATGAAGAAGCAGAATATCTAGCGACTAGTGCCTATCAGCGGGTTTTATCACTGATTCGTGGGCAAAGCCTGAAACTTAAAGCACCAATTGACTCCATGGAAGGTCTGTGGTCGCCGCCGGAAAAAATGTCAGTCGATAATTTCTTTGCCATGGCTCAGGTCGGTTCCAAAGAAACCGTTAAAGCTGGGCTAGAATCGCTTTTAGCAAAATATGATGTGGATGAGTTTATCTTTACTTGTGACATCTATGACACTGACAAACGTCTGCACAACTTTGAGCTGTTGATGCAAATTAAAAACGGTCTGTAAATGAAAGCTGCATCTACCTATTCTCAGCAATGGGTAGATGTTTTTTCACCTTTAAAGATAAATGACTAAAAGAAACATCCCAGTAAAATCATTTCTATCGACCTCCTCCATTAAACAGCCTCTTCTTTGAACGAACACTTCATTTCCTTCATCCATCTCAGCAAGTTAAAATTCATTCTTTTTGGATCGCCTGTAAACCCATTCAGCCTCAACAAAATCAGATTTTATATTTTGGTCAAATAGATGACTGTCTAAGTTAAATTTTTCACTTTACCCTAGCTTGAGTTTTTGTTTATATCTCATACAAAGAAAATTAATTATTAAATAAATTCAAGGAATTCTAATGTCTACCAAGCAGGATCCACACGCTGGTATTTTTGAAAATCGCCCCGAACATTTTCAGCAGTTTAATGGAATTAAAGTGCCCTCTTCCGAACTGTTAGAATTGGATTATGCAAATAAAGATATTGCGATTATTGGCACGGATCAGTTTACCGTGAGCCAGCTGGATAAAATCAGTCAACATGCCCGTTCGGTAAAAGTTTTCCAGATTAATCCTGCTTTTGTACTGCCCGGTTCCGATCGAATTCTGCAACGGATTATTAATCATCCACTGATTGGTAAAAATCGTCGCTTATTTAATAACCGGATTAAAAGCTTGCTTTCTCTGCGGTTTTTAGAAAATCAGGTGCAGAATTTGTGGCTAAGACGCCAGTTAATGCCAAATCTTGCATCTTCCCGTAAAATTTATCTGAAATCAGATCATTATTATGCTGCCCTACAGCGTGAAAATTGCCAGCTGATTACTTGGCCAATTTTAAAAATTTCGGAAAATACGATTCATTGCATCAATGGTGAACAGCATCCGGTCGATATCATTATTCATACTTATTTAGCAGAAAAATAACTTATACTGACAAGTAAAGATAAGAAATTAATGAGCTGATAATGAGAGTCTGATTTAAGTTCCGAGAACCAACATGATGATTTATTCAACAAAATGTTCAAAGAATACTCTAAGGTATTTTTAAACATGATATTTAGGGCGTGTCATCAATTAAGCCATATCATGATTGAGGCAAGGTAGATCGCTGACAGGAAGTTTTGAGCCAATTTATCATAGCGCGTAGCAATACCTCGATACTGCTTGAGCTTGGCGAAGAAATTCTCGATCAGATGTCTTGCCTTATAAAGATGTTGGTCATAATCACGCTGATCAATCGCGTTACTTTTGGATGGCATCACGACTTGACCATTGATCTTATGAATCGGATCAATCACTCGATCCCTGGAATTGTAGGCTTTATCCATAAGCCATGTTTGGCTTAACGATAAGTCCAGTAACACATCGGCACCGTTCAAGTCATGGGCCTGCCCGGCAGTGAGATAAAATCCTGTTGGGTTGCCTAAAGCATCAGTACGGGCATGAATTTTGGTACTTAAGCCACCTTTACTGCGTCCGATCGCCTGTTCTTTTTTTTCCGGCACTGTGTTGATGAGCGCGCACAATGGTTGAGTCCAGCATGGCATATTCATTATCACTGTCATGTGATAGCACTTCAAAAACTCTCTGCCACACGCCTGTTTTAGCCCAACGGCTAAAACGGGTATGTACGACTCTAAAATCACCGAACCGTTCGGGTAAGTCTCGCCACGGAATACCTGAACGATAACGATAGAGTATTGCCTCAACAAATAATCGGTTGTCTTTGGCGGTTACTCCAACAGTACCCGGCCGTCCAGGCAACAGATCCTTGATCCGTTCCCACTGATCATCTCTTAATGCATAGCGTTTAGTCATGAAAAAATAATGAGGACAGATTAGATTTTCTCAAGCTAATTGATGACAGGCCCTAGTATTTTTTTAGAATTATAAAAATCATACATTATTTCGATTAATCAATGCTTACTTGTAATTTTTAGCTATAAATCAGAGCCAAACCGCAATTTGGCTCTGGCTGGTTTCTTAACCGATTCGACGTTTTAAACCGGTCATTTGCAACACACGTGTTGAGATTTCTTCAATCGACATTTCAGACACATTCAGGTACTTGATGCCTTCCGAAATATAAATCCCTTCAATCGCACGCAACTCCATCTGACACTGACTAAAGCTGGCATAACGGCTATTGGCCTTACGCTCAGAACGAATGGCCACAAGGCGTTCCGCATCAATCATCAAGCCAAACAGCTTGTTTTTATGCGGTCGCAGCACGGCTGGCAGGCGGTTATCGTCCAAATCTTCTTCAGTTAGCGGATAGTTTGCTACGCGAATACCGAACTGCAAAGACAGATAAATAGAGGTCGGAGTTTTACCTGAACGCGATACACCAATCAGGATCAGGTCAGCTTTATCATAATGACGGGTACGTGCGCCGTCGTCATTGTCTAAAGCAAAATGAACAGCATCAATACGAGCTTTGTAGGACTCAGAGTCGGTCACCGCGTGGGTCTGCCCGACTAAAGTTGTAGGAATCGTGCCTAATTCATCAGCCAACTTACTAATAAGTCCTTCAAATACATCAAGATTTACTGCATTTGCGGTATTAATAATGTCGCGCACATAGGGATCAACCAGGGTATCAAATACCAGCGGTTTTTCACCGTCGATTTGAGCTCTTGCATTGATCTCTGCAACCACGTTTGTGGCCGCTTCTTCGGAACTAATGTAAGGGATAATATGAATGTCAAATTTCACATGCGGAAACTGCGCTAACAGCGAGTGTCCAAGGGTTTCAGCGGTGATGGCGGTACCATCTGAAATAAAGAAAACACTACGCTGAATTTGTTTACCTTCCGACATTAAAATTCTCCTCCAACATTTGTCTTAGTGCTATATAATCTTTATAGTAAACCGATCTTACATGACTGTCGCTTAGTAAAATCAAAAACCTAGATGATTTGCTATACTCTCATGCCGAGATAGTGATTAATACTGCAAAAGTGGAGTAACAACTTTGGAAGCGCGCGTAATTGGTCTGGAAAAATTAGGGAAGCACGACGTTGAGCTGGTCGGTGGGAAAAACTCATCACTAGGCGAAATGATCAGCCACTTATCAAATGCTGGTGTATCTGTGCCAGGTGGTTTCGCAACGACTGCCGATGCCTACCGTGAATTTCTCGAGCAAAGTGGCCTAAACGCTAAAATCAATGCAGAGCTTGCTGCACTCAATGTTGATGATGTAAATGCACTCGCTGAAACTGGCGCAAAAATTCGTCAATGGATTGTGGATACTCCACTTACGCCTGCATTAGAACAAGAAGTTCGTACAGCATTTGCAGAACTTTCTAACGGCAACCCTGACATCGCGGTTGCCGTTCGTTCTTCTGCAACTGCAGAAGATTTGCCGGATGCTTCTTTTGCTGGCCAGCAAGAAACTTTCCTGAACATTCGTGGTATTGATAACGTACTGATCGCAATCAAAGAAGTATTTGCATCTTTGTACAACGACCGCGCAATCTCTTACCGTGTACACCAAAACTTTGCCCATGATGTAGTTGCCCTGTCTGCTGGTGTACAACGCATGGTTCGTTCAGAAACTGGCGCTGCAGGTGTAATGTTTACGCTAGATACTGAATCAGGCTTCCGTGATGCAGTATTCATTACCGCATCTTATGGTTTGGGTGAAATGGTCGTTCAAGGTGCAGTTAACCCGGACGAATTCTATATTTCTAAACCGCTTTTAAATGCAGGCCGACACGCGATCCTTCGTCGCAACCTGGGTTCTAAGCACCAGAAAATGATTTATGGTGAAGAAGCATCTGCAGGTAAATCTGTCGTTGTCGTGGATGTGGAAAAAGCTGAACGCCAACAGTTCGCTTTAAACGACCAGGAATTACAAGAACTTGCTAAACAAGCGCTGATCATTGAAAACCACTACGGTGCACCAATGGACATCGAGTGGGCAAAAGATGGCGATGATGGCAAGATTTACATCGTTCAGGCGCGTCCTGAAACTGTAAAAAGCCGTGAAAATGTCGGCACCATGGAACGCTACCTGTTGAAACAACGCGGTACTGTGATCTGTGAAGGCCGTTCAATTGGTCAACGCATTGGTTCTGGTAAAGTCCGCATCGTAACGTCAATTAAAGAAATGGACAAAGTACAAGACGGTGATGTTCTTGTATCTGACATGACTGACCCGGATTGGGAACCAGTCATGAAACGTGCAGCTGCGATTGTAACAAACCGTGGTGGTCGTACTTGTCACGCTGCAATCATTGCACGTGAGCTTGGTGTTCCTGCAATCGTTGGTTGTGGTAATGCAACTGAAGTTCTTGTAGACGGTCAGGAAGTGACTGTGTCTTGTGCCGAAGGTGATACTGGCTTTATCTATGAAGGCGCACTAGATTTTGAAATTCAAAAGAATTCAATTGAGTCTATGCCTGCTCTTCCATTTAAAGTAATGATGAACGTGGGTAACCCGGACCGTGCATTTGACTTTGCTCAAATTCCAAACGCAGGTATTGGTCTGGCACGTCTTGAATTCATTATTAACCGTATGATTGGTGTTCACCCTAAAGCATTGATCAATATTGACAGCCTCCCACGTGAAACACGTGCAGCAGTCATGGCGCGTACTGCAGGTTATGCATCTCCAATCGAATTTTATGTAGAGAAACTGGTTGAAGGTATCTCGACACTTGCTGCTGCATTTGCAGACAAGCCAGTCATTGTTCGCATGTCAGACTTTAAGTCTAACGAATATGCAAACTTGATCGGCGGTAAGTTATACGAGCCAGAAGAAGAAAACCCGATGCTAGGTTTCCGTGGTGCAAGTCGCTACGTTTCTGATAACTTCCGTGATTGCTTCGAACTCGAATGCCGTGCATTGAAAAAGGCACGTGATGAAATGGGTTTAACCAATATCCAGATCATGATTCCATTTGTTCGTACTGTTGCTGAAGCGAAACGTGTGATTGAACTTCTTGCATTAAATGGTCTTAAGCGCGGTGAAAACGGCCTTAAAGTGATCATGATGTGCGAACTTCCTACCAATGCTTTATTGGCAGATCAGTTCCTTGAACATTTCGATGGTTTCTCTATTGGTTCAAACGACTTGACACAATTAACGCTTGGTCTTGACCGTGACTCTGGTATTGTCTCTCACCTATTTGATGAGCGCGACCCTGCGGTTAAAGCGTTGCTTTCTCTTGCAATTCAAGCATGCCGTAAAGCTGGCAAATATGTCGGTATTTGTGGTCAAGGTCCTTCTGATCACCCAGATCTTGCACAATGGTTAATGGAACAAGGTATCGACTCTGTGTCTTTAAACCCAGACTCGGTACTTGAAACTTGGTTCTTCCTGGCTGAAGAAAAAGTACAAAAAGCATAAGCAATTGTGAATAAAAAAGACCCTTTGATAGGGTCTTTTTTATTAGACAGATATTATGATTTACTGTTTGAAAATTAATAATTAAAGGCCCAATCGCAAGATAAACGATTGAATTTATAAATATAATTAAATCAAAGCTTATCAACACATAAAGACTGTAATGACAAACAAATACCAACAGTAAAGTCATATCAAAATGGCAATAATAATGAATAACCATTGAGTGTTCGGGAAGATATTTTTAAGAGTGGTGATCCTTGCAATTTTGTATGGGCGCATTTTTAATGAGAAATATGATTGAAAATCCTCAATTAATCTATATCTTACGATAAGAGGATGTTTGTTTTCAAAACAGAATTCAATACAATCTTGATCAAAGCTATTATCAGTTCACATTTATATATTGAGATTCAGTCTATATGCAGATTTACTTGGCACGAAACAATCAACAAGCTGGTCCATATACGCTCGAGCAATTGAATCAGATGCTGGCGAATCAACAAGTCATGCTGACTGACCTGGCATGGCATCAAGGCATGACAGAGTGGAAAGCCTTAGGTGAACTTACCCAAGGAAAATCGGTATATCAACCTGAAGGTTATGTCGCTCCGGCAGTCACACCTGAAACACCGGTATTCCAGAACAGCCAGCCAACGACTTCGGCCTACTCACAGCCTCATACTCAAACAGCGACTCAAAAAAATGAACTCGCCAGTATTCCAAGCCGTATCCTGGCCAAAATTGTAGATGTGTTACTGTGGTTACCAGCAACCTTCATTTTGACTGCATTTTTTACCCCTGAACAGGAAACGCGGTTTGCACAACTGAATGAAGAGTTCATGAATGTCGTGCTGAGTAGCGATGCAGATCCTGCACTGGCCCAACAATTACAGACTCAAATGTTTGAGATGTTTTCTCAGCAGGCGTGGCTTGCCACAGCGGTCTATTTGATTATCATGCTGGCCATTCAAGCCTTTCTGATTGCCAAATCAGGCCAAAGTATTGGTAAAAAGCTGACAAAAATCAAAATTGTAGATGCCGAATCAGGTGAAAAGACCAGCCTGTTACGCGCCTTCACTATTCGTAGCGTATTTTTCATATTTTTAAATATTGTATTTATGCCACTGAGTTTAATTATTGACTGGGCCTTCGGGTTGGGCAAAAAACGTCAAACCTTGCACGATAAACTCGCAAAAACGCAAGTTGTGAAACAATAGTGCAGGAATACACAAAATGGGATGAATATCATCCCATTTTGATTACAGAACTTTGAAATTGAAATAAAATTCCCATAACCCCCCCAATCCAGACCAGCAAAATCGGTTTTTATTACAGGCATTTAAAGCGCCCTAGATATAGCTTAGTTCGTGAATCTCAGGCATAATGCCCTACAACGTAGCGGTGTATTGTGATTAACAGGATGTTTTGTAAAATTCAGCCTTTTTTGTCATGTGCACTTTAATCGCTATCCCATATTAAATTAGGGAATGGGACTCTTCACCGAGGTTGTAAAATGAGACAAACGATTTTAGCTGTATTGTCTTTATCTGCGATGACTGCACTCTTGACCGGGTGTGGTGGTGATATGGTACTTCTGAACTCTAAAGGTCCAGTTGCAGCAGGTCAAAGTAACCTGATGATGACTGCGATTTACTTAATGCTATTGGTGGTTATTCCATCAATCATCATGGCATTATGGTTCGGTTGGAAATATCGTGCATCGAATAAAGACGCAGACTATAAACCTACATGGACACACTCTACTGCGATTGAAATTGTAGTATGGGGTATCCCTGTCATTATTATTGGTATTTTAGCTTGGTTAACTTGGTGGGGCTCCCACAAGTATGACCCATACCGTCCAATTGAAGCAGATAAAGCGCCATTAACTGTTCAAGTTATTGCTGAGCAATTTAAATGGATCTTCATCTATCCTGAGCAAGGCATTGCAACTGTTAACGAATTGCGTTTCCCAGAGAAAACTCCGGTAAGCCTTCGTTTAACCTCTAACTTCACGATGAACTCGTTCTTCATCCCGGCGTTAAGTGGTCAGATTTATGCAATGGCAGGTATGCAAACTCACCTCAACCTATTAGCTGATGAAACTAGCCCAGCTGAAGGCTACCGTGGTTTCTCTTCAAACTATTCAGGTTACGGCTTCTCACAAATGCGCTTCCGTGCACATTCTGTGACTGATGCCCAGTTTGCCGAATGGGTTTCTGCTATTCAGGCAGGAAACGGTACTTCAGTTAACCCTAATGCAGTACAAAAAACTGTTCTAGACCAAGCTGAATTTGCAAGCTTACGTGACGGTAACCGCGGTGTTCACCAGATCGAAGCGATTATTGCAAGAGCTAAGACTCCTGAAGAGAAGGCTGCTGCTGAAGCAATGAAGCCTTACCCTACTAAGCCACATCCTGTGACTTACTACTCTTCTGTAGAGCAAGGTTTGTTTGAATCTGTGATTCACAAGTATATGAGTAACTACCACGGTGCTGACCATTCAGCTCCTGTAGAAGCTGCAGCGACTGATGCTGTTGCTCATGAAGCGTCTGCTTCTGAAGCTCATGTAGCTGGTGAACATGCGACTGCTTCTCAAGGAGAATAAGACATGAGCTTCTTAGGTAAGTTAGGTCCGGATGCAATTCCTTACGATCCAATCGTATTGGCAACTGTTGCAATGATGATCTTGGGTGGTATCGCAGTTGTTGCCGGTATTACCTACTTCAAAAAATGGGGCTACCTGTGGAACGAATGGTTCACATCTGTAGACCATAAAAAAATTGGTATCATGTACCTGTTCGTATCGATCATCATGCTGGTGCGTGGTTTCGCCGATGCGATCATGATGCGTCTTCAGCAGTTCCTTGCAAAAGGTGGCGGCGAAGGTTATTTACACCCTGAGCATTACGATCAGATCTTTACCGCGCATGGCGTGATCATGATCTTCTTCGTGGCAATGGGTCTTGTTGTTGGTTTGATGAACATCTCTGTACCGCTTCAAATCGGTGCACGTGACGTTGCATTTCCATTATTAAACTCACTCAGCTTCTGGTTATTCGCCGGTGCTGCGGGTCTAATGATGGTGTCACTCGCGTTAGGTGAGTTCGCTGCAACAGGCTGGATGGCATACCCTCCACTGTCTGGCATTGAATACTCTCCAGGCGTAGGTATGGACTACTATATCTGGGCACTGCAAATTTCAGGTCTGGGTACGCTATTAACGGGTGTTAACTTCTTCGTTACCATCATCAAAATGCGTGCGCCTGGCATGAAACTTATGGAAATGCCAATCTTTACCTGGACATCTTTATGTACAGCAGTATTGATTATTGCGGCTTTCCCAGTGTTGACTGCAACAATTGCAATGTTAACGCTTGACCGTTACTTCGGTTTCCACTTCTTTACTAACGACTTGGGTGGTAGCCCGATGTTGTACGTGAACTTGATTTGGACTTGGGGTCACCCGGAAGTATATATCTTGGTATTACCAGCATTTGGTATTTACTCTGAAGTTGTTGCGACTTTCTCGCGCAAAGCATTGTTCGGTTACAAATCAATGGTGTATGCAACAGTAGCAATCACAGTATTGTCATTCGTTGTATGGGTTCACCACTTCTTTACTATGGGTGCAGGTGCCAACGTTAACGCGTTCTTCGGTATCATGACCATGATTATTGCGATTCCTACAGGTGTGAAAATCTTCTCTTGGTTATTCACCATGTACAAGGGTCGTATTGTTTACACTACTCCAATGCTATGGACACTAGGCTTCCTGGTAACTTTCGGTATCGGTGGTTTAACAGGTGTATTGATGGCGGTTCCACCAGCGGACTTCCTGGTACATAACTCTTTATTCCTGATTGCTCACTTCCATAACGTAATTATTGGTGGTGTAGTATTTGCGATGTTCGCAGGTATCATCTTCTACTGGCCGAAAATGTTCGGTTGGAGACTGAATGAGACTTGGGGTAAAGCAGCGTTCTGGTTCTGGTTCTTCGGTTTCTACTTTGCGTTCATGCCACTTTATATCCTTGGTTTCATGGGTATGACACGTCGTTTGAATACATTTGACAACCCAGAATGGGACCCGTATGTAAATATCGCGATGTTCGGTGCAGTTCTGATTGCGCTTGGTATCGTATGTTTCATTCTGCAAATCGTGGTTGGTTTCTTACAACGTGACCAACGTCTGGATTTGACTGGCGATCCATGGGATGGTCGTACCCTTGAATGGGCGACATCTTCTCCTGCTCCGTTCTATAACTTTGCTCATCTTCCAAAGATCAATGGTATTGATACTTTCTGGATCGAGAAAGAAAATGGTGTTGCGTATGCAAAACCAACGAAGTACGAAGATGTTCATATGCCAACTAACCGTGCTGCCGGTTTCGTTATCGCGATGTTCATCACTGTTATGGGCTTCGGTTTAATCTGGCACATCTGGTGGTTAGTAGTTGTTACGTTCCTTGCTTCTATCATTAGCTTCATCGTGTCTTCTTTCACCAAGAAAGTGGATTACTATGTTCCAGCTGCTGAAGTTGAGCGTATTGAAAACGAACGCTATGCGATTCTTGAAAAACACTTGAAGAAGGACTAAGACAATGGCTGAAGTACTTCATCACGATAACCACGGACACGATGAGCATCATCATCACGATGATACTGACATCACCGTCTTTGGTTTCTGGACTTACTTGATGAGTGACCTTGTCCTGTTCGGTACACTCTTCATTGCGTTCGCTGTTTTGAGTAGCCACATTCCTGTGGGTACTCCAAGTGCGAGAGACCTGTTTGGCGACTCTTTAGGTTTCGTTCTTACTGAAACCTTCGCCCTCTTGATCTCTTCTGTAACCTTTGGTTTTGCAGTTCTTGCTGCATACAAAAAAGACGTTGCAAAAGTACTGACTTGGTTAGCGATTACTTGGGTATTCGGTGCTATCTTCATCGGCATGGAACTATATGAATTCAATCATCTAGTTCATGCGGGTCACGGTCCAAGCACAAGTGCGTTCTTATCTGCGTTCTTTACTTTGGTAGGTACGCACGGTATTCACGTAACTTCTGGTCTGGTCTGGATGATCGTGCTTATGGTTCAAATCAAGAAATATGGTTTGACTCTTGCAAACACGCGTCGTCTAGCTTGCCTAAGCTTGTTCTGGCACTTCCTTGACATCGTTTGGATCTGTGTATTCAGCGTAGTTTACTTGATGGGAGTTCTGTAATGAGTCACGATCATAACGCTGCTGGCGAATCACACGGTAACGTTAAGCAATATACTGTTGGCTTTATCCTTTCTGTCATCCTTACCGTAATTCCATTCGGTATGGTGATGGCAGGCGGTTTTGGCCGTGGTATCTTGATTACTGTCATCGCGATTACTGCGGTTGCTCAGATTCTTGTGCAGTTAATTTACTTCCTGCATATGAACTCTTCTTCAGAGCAACGCTGGAACGTGATTGCATTCGTGTATACCATCTTAACTATCGCTATTCTTTTAGTGGGTTCTGTATGGATCATGAATTACCTACACTACAACATGATGATCTAAACTGGTCGTCATGCTGAAAAAGTATTTATTCCTGACTAAGCCAGGAATTCTCTTCGGTAACTTTGTTACCACTTTGGGTGGCTACTTCGTAGCCACCCAAGGTTCTGTAGATTTCCTTCTCCTGCTTATTACCCTTCTCGGTACTACGCTTGTCGTAGCATCAGGATGTGTGGTCAACAACGTGATTGACCAGGACATCGACCAAAAAATGCAGCGCACCCAAAACCGTGCTCTGGTCACCAAAACCATTTCCGAACCTGTTGCCCTGGCCTTTGCTCTGGTATTAGGCATCGTTGGTTTTAGTCTTTTATGGTTCTGGGTAAATGCGTACGCTTTCTTATTCGCGGTGATTGGTTTTGTCGTATATGTTGGTTTCTACAGCCTATGGACAAAACGAACCACAATTCATCAAACTATTGTAGGCAGTATTTCTGGTGCAGCTCCGCCTGTCATTGGTTATACCGCAGTAGCCAATCAATTTGACCTTGGTGCGTTACTGATCTTTTTAGGTTATGCGCTATGGCAAATGCCTCACTCATGGGCGATTGCGATTTACCGCTTTGATGATTACAAAAATGCAGGCATTCCGATTCTGCCTGTAGCGCGTTCGATTCATCGTACCAAGATTGAATCACTGGTTTATGTGGTGTTATTCACGCTGACCATGAATGCGTTATTTGTCTTTGGTTATGCCAACTGGTTCTATGCAGTGATTTTAAACTTACTGTGCATTTACTGGTTATATATCGGTGTCATTGGATTTAAAGCTGAAAATGATCAACTTTGGGCAAAGAAATATTTCTTGTTCTCGGTGATCCTGATTACTGTCATCAGTATTATCTTTAGCTTTACCTCAACTGCGCCATCTACACAGATTGTGTTTTTTTAAAAAGATAGAGTTAGTCTCTATCTTTTTTTATTTTGATTTTCCTATCCCCCATTCCAAGTATCTGTAGAGCAGAATCAAAATCTCTGCTTTAGAACCTCCCTCTCTTTTCTTATCTCTGATAAATTTACCTATTTTTGACTTTAGCCTGACATTGATAGTGTTTATGCAGATTTTAAGTTAGAAAAAGTCACTTGATATTATCGATAGCACATTTACTGAATTTAAGCAGTCGAACCCTGATGTTTAAAGTTGATGTGGTTTTCTATTAAAAGATCTGACTATAGATATAATTTCGCAAAAATCTCTTATTTGGTTGAAATTATCCCTAAAGATCACTACAATTCCCCCTTCGCAAACACTGCGACACAACTTTGGTTGTGACTCCTTGCTTCAATTTACTTAAATTGGGGCTGTCCAAACCGTAAGGAGCTGACAATGCGTCATTACGAAATCGTACTTTTAGTACACCCTGATCAAAGCGATCAAGTCGTTGGTATGGTAGAACGCTACCTAACTCACATCAAAGAAGCTGAAGGTCAAATTCACCGTCTTGAAGACTGGGGCCGTCGTCAATTGGCTTACCCAATCAACAAGATCCACAAAGCTCACTACATTCTTATGAATGTTGAGTGTGGTCAAACTACTCTTGATGAGCTTGAAGAATTGTTCCGTTATAACGACGCAATCATTCGTAGCCTTATCATCCGTCGTGAAAACGCTATCACTGAAGAGTCACTATTGGCGAAGAGTGCTGAAGAAAAACGTGCGCGTAAAGCTCAACGTGAAGAAGCACAACACGCTCAAGACTCTGCTGAAGCTTAAGGAGAACATAACATGGCACGTTTTTACCGTCGTCGCAAGTTCTGCCGCTTTACAGCTGAGAACGTTACGTACATCGACTACAAAGATATCGACACTTTAAAACAGTACATCACTGAAAACGGCAAGATTGTTCCTAGCCGTATTACAGGTACTAAAGCTCGTTACCAACGTCAATTAGCGTTAGCTATCAAACAAGCTCGCTACTTGTCTTTGATCCCTTACACTGACAATCATAAGTGAGGTTGAGCTGTGGATATTATCTTATTACAACGCATTAAAAACCTAGGTAAACTAGGCGATAAAGTTTCAGTTAAAGCTGGTTACGGCCGTAACTTCCTTATCCCTCAAGGTATGGCAGTTGCTGCAACAGAATCAAACACTGCTGCTTTTGAAGCTCGTCGTGCTGAACTTGAGAAAGCTGAAGCTGATGTTTTAGCTGCTGCTCAAGCACGTGCTGACCAATTGAACGAAGTGAACATCGTTATCACTGCGAAAGCTGGTGACGAAGGTAAACTATTCGGTTCTATCGGTACTCGTGACATCGCTGACGCGTTGACAAATGCTGGTCTAGAAGTAGACCGTGCTGAAGTACGTCTTCCAAATGGCGCGCTTCGTCACACTGGCGAATTTAACATCGCAATCCAATTGCACCATGATGTTACTGCAGAAGTTCTAGTTACTATCGTAGCTGAGTAATTTCTCGCCTCAAAAAGAGCATGCGAAAGCATGCTCTTTTTTTATCTCTAAAAAATATAATCTAGCCAACACTGTCAAATTCATTTTATTATTCGTGTTTACAAAAAATTGCACTTCGCATTTTTGATCAGAGCGCGTATCATTTCATCTCGTAGTGAATAAACGCTATTCATCTCCGACGATATTTAACCATTGTATTTAAAATCAGGGATTTATATGTCACAGGCGAATGCCAGCAAAAAGGTAGCTACTGCTAAACCAGAAATTGTTACTGAAAATAGCAATCTCAAGGAGTTCCGTACTCCACCCCACAATTTAGCAATTGAACAGGCTGTACTTGCTGCCCTTATGACTGTGGCTGAATCTTTTGAACAGGTCGGTGATGTGCTGACCGAAAATGATTTTTATGCCACCCGACATAAATATATCTTCCGTGCTATTGAGCAGCTCTCTAAAGAAAACTCGCCTTATGATGCGGTTCTGGTGCATGACTGGCTGATCAAACAGAATTTACTCGATGCAATTGGTGGCGAAGAATATCTGATGCAGTTAATGGCAGATTCGCCATCGAGTTTCTATAACCTGGAAACTTATGCAGGCAAAATTAAAGAATTCTCTACCCTGCGTAGTATGATTAAAGTCAGCTCTGAAATTTTACAAAATGCCTATGACACCAAAGGCCGTACTGTCAGTGAAATTCTGGATCTGGCTGAGACCAATATTTTCTCGATTGCCGAACAGCATAATAACAATGCCAAAGCGCAAGGGCCTAAGCCGATCAACTCGGTGGTCGCGGACGTATTCGACAAATTAAATGAACTGTCGCAAATGGAAGGCAGCATTACCGGTTTAACTACTGGTTTTGTGGAACTGGATAACAAAACTTCCGGCATGCAATCCGGTGACCTGATTATTGTCGCAGCGCGTCCTTCCATGGGTAAAACCACCTTTGCCATGAATCTGGTCGAAAGTGTTTTATTCAATAACAACCTGCCTGCTCTGGTCTATTCGATGGAGATGCCAGCCGACTCCATCGCCATGCGTTTGATTTCGTCATTTGGTCGCGTGCACCAAGGGCATTTACGTTCCGGTAAAATGGACAGTGATGAATGGTCAAAAGTCACCAGTACCATTGTGCATTTACAAGAAAAAAATCTGTATATCGATGATTCTTCTGCGCTACCACCAACAGAATTACGTGCCCGTGCGCGTCGTATTGCCAAAATGCATGGCGGAAAGCTGGGCTGTATCATGGTCGATTACTTGCAGCTGATGAAAGTACCCGGTATGGGCGATAACCGTGTCGGCGAGATCTCGGAAATCTCCCGAAGCTTAAAAGCTTTAGCGAAGGAAATGCAATGTCCGGTAATTGCCCTGTCACAGCTCAACCGATCGCTGGAAAACCGTCCAAACAAACGTCCGGTGATGTCCGACTTGCGTGAATCCGGTGCGATCGAGCAGGATGCCGACTTGATCATGTTTATTTACCGGGATGAGGTTTATAACAAGGAATCTAAAGAAGCTGGCACTGCCGAAATTATTATCGGTAAACAACGTAACGGCCCGATTGGTACCGTGCGTCTGGCATTCGAAGGTCAATATACCCGCTTTAGTAATCTCTCGCCTGAGTTCTATGCTCAGTATGATGACGAAGAGTAATCAGGCTCTCGTCATCACATTTCCATCGTCCCTCTAGGAGTAATTTAGGGTGCGCCAAGCTACAGTTTATATTGACAGCGCTGCGCTGCAATATAATTTAAACCGTGTCAAAAAACTTGCCCCAACCGCGAAAATCGTCAGCATGGTGAAAGCCAATGCTTATGGACACGGAGTTAAAGACTGCTTAGCAGCCTTAAGCGAAACCGATGCCTTTGGTGTCGCCTGTCTGCAAGAAGCCCTGGAAATTCGTGAATTGGGCTATCTACAGCCAATCACGCTTATCGAAGGTGTTTTTTCAGCCGATGAGATGCCAATCGTAATCGAACAAAATATTGAAGTCATTGTGCATCAACAGGCTCAAGTCGACTGGTTAATTGCACATAAAGATGCCTATATCGCCAAAGAACTTAAAGTCTGGGTCAAACTGAACAGCGGCATGAACCGATTAGGTTTTAAGATTGATGTGATCAAAGATGTAATTCATACGCTAAAAGTCGAAGGCTTTACTTGCGTGCTAGCCATGCATTTTGCCAATGCCGATGCCGAGCATCCACTGAATGATGAACAAATCCGTCAATTCTTAGAAATTAAAAATGACTGCGCGCCAATTTTAGCCTCTTGCTGTAACTCGGCAGCCATTTATAAATATCCAGAATTGCATTTTGACTATGTCCGTCCCGGGATCATGCTCTACGGCGCGACGCCTTTTGCAGACCGTGATGTACATGACTTGGATCTAAAACCGGTCATGACCTTTACTGCCGAGATTATTGCCTTGAATGAGATTCAAACGGGTGAGCATGTCGGTTATGGTTCAACGTTCACCGCAGATCAAGACATAACTTTGGCCATTGTTTCAATTGGCTATGGTGATGGCTACCCTCGCGCTTTCCCTAAACAGAACTATGTCGCGATTAATGGCCAGCAAACTCGCGTGATCGGCCGCGTAGCGATGGATATGATCGCTATTGATGTCACAGGGTTAGAAGTGCAATTGGGCACAGAAGTCGAACTTTGGGGTAAAACCCGTCTGGTGGATGATGTGGCTGAAGCGAATGGCACGATTGGTTATGAACTATTATGCCGACTGAGCAATCGTCCACTACGCAAAATGGTCTGATCTAGTCTTCAAAGTAAAAAAAGCCCAACATAGGTTGGGCTTTTTCTTTAGGCTGACTTTTGTTCTTCGCCCTGTTCTATGCATAATTGCATTAATAAGGCATCGACATGGCTTTGCTGAAAGGCAAAAGGATTAAAGTCATCAAATCCCATTTCCCGACAGAATTGCTGGATCTGACTGCGTTTGGAAATATATTTCATGGACCAGTCCGGGAAACTTGGATATTCAATTTCCTTGGTCTCAAATAATTTAATATCCTGATGGCGTGGATCTTTATTTAATCGCTCCACCAATAGACTTTTTAAAGTGAGACATTCACCTTCCAGACATTGAAAAAAATGACCATCTGCGAAATACAGTACACCTGTCACTTGATGCTGATAATTAAAATCACGAGCTTCTTTCAGGATATGCGCCAAATCTTCGAGTAAGTCAGTTTTGGGAGAAGTACTTTTACTGGCGTAACAAAATTGGTACATGCGCTAACTTCTCTATTTTTATTATGCTGAACCGCATAGAAGTTAACACTGTACGCGAAAAACCTGACTCACGATAGGTTTTTATAAGAAATACTCATTAGAGGGAACTGGAAGTTCTGCCAGTCCTTTTTTCAAGGTCTCTGACCATTGCCGGCTGATTGCCGTGAAATACTCATCATCTTCGGCAATACGCTTGCCTCGTGGCATGATCAGACTGTCTTTTTTATAGACCAGCACATCGAGTGGCATACCGACCGATACATTGGAACGTAGGGTCGATGCAAATGAAATCAGGGAACAGCGCAAAGCTTCATCCAGCGGCATATCATAAGTCAGCGCACGATCCAGGATCGGCTTGCCATATTTACTTTCACCAATCTGGAAATACGGCGTATCGCGTGTGGCACAGATAAAGTTCCCTTGCGGATAGACATGATAAAGCTGCATATCCTGATCTTTAAGTTGTCCACCGACCAGCAGATTACAATAGTAATTGCTTTGTTCCGAAATATCGCTCGTAACATTCGCAATCACTTTTTTCAGCATACTTCCCACCAGCTCAGCAACATCAAACATGGTGTGCAGACTCAAGATATTGGGTTCCTGCTTCAGTTCGAGCTGATTTTTGATATGACCAATTACGGCTTGTGTGGTTGCCAGGTTTCCGGATGCCTGTATGACGATCATACGTTCCCCAGGAATACCAAAGGTATACAACTTTCGAAATACAGAAATGTGATCTACTCCGGCATTGGTCCGGGTATCACTGATAAAAAGCATACCTTGCTCTAAACGTAGTGCACAACAATACGTCATTCATTCGTCCTTATTAACATCCTAGCACTTGAACGATGGAATGCATGGATTCCACACCGCCCTTTTCTCTAACACCGCGTACCGGTGCCACATCCCAATAATCCCGTCCAATCGCCACATAAACATGCGAACTTGGAGTAAACAACAGATTACTGACATCAAAACAATACCATGTCTGGTCTACAAACACCTCTGCCCAAGCGTGACTGGCCAGATGCGAAGCATTTTGTGCATATAAATAACCAGACACATAGCGGGCAGGTAAACCTAGATATTTGCACATGGCAATGAAAATATGACTATGGTCCTGACAGACGCCCTGTCTGGACTCAAAGGCATCTATTGCAGAGCCTTGCACCGAGGTACTATTGGAAATATAAGGCACATGCTCCAGCAAGGCCTGCGCCAGTCCAATCAAATGCTGACGGGTTAATGCAGGAACATGACGTTGTGCAAAATCTTTCATTGCTGCATTACATTGTGTCGATTCGGTCGGCTGTAGAAAAAGATTAGGATTGATTGAATCATTCAGTCCACTCTGATGCGCAGGATTCAGTTCAACAATCCCTTGCGCCATGATAGTCAGGGAATAATAAGGCTCCCGCTGGCTACAGGTCATCCACAGATTATGAAATGCATCTTTCCGGATTTCTTTATTACCCGGTACACTGATATCCCAGGAATGAACCCGCTGATGCGCATTGCTCGAAGGCATCATTTTAATGTACTGAATACTGTTCCTCACCTCGGCCGTGTACATATAATGCGTTTGGTGATTCACCATCAATTTCATACATCTGCCTCAAACAGTTGATGAATATGGTCGCTAAACTGGTAAAACTGAATCCGGTTCGGTTCTGTACGCAACTGCTCCCAGTACTGTTCCAGATCATTCCAGCCCATCTCCACCAGAATTCTGACCACATAATCAATCTTGCAGAGTGTAGTACTGGTTTCTTCACCCAGGCGTAACTGGTGATCGAGCTGTTCTACACATTGCCCTAAACTGAAAAACAGAAAGATATCGGAAGATTCAGCCTCCAGAATATCTTCACATTCCGTTACCACTTCACAGATATAACCGGCATTTTTGTCTGCGGTTTTGATCAGTTTCATCAGTTCTGCATAGCCTGAAGCAGACAGTACCCCGCGTAATTCCTGAATATTGTCTTTGGCAACTTTAAACTGCTGGCTAAAAGATGCTGCTTGTGTAGGATCCAGTACCAGCTCATTTAAAGAACTGGCATCAAAGGCAGGTAAACAAAAAGCATGGGCATACGCCACTGCCGCTTCGTCTTCTAAAAATGGAAAGCGCGCACATAAAAAATGAGTGCGAGATAAATAACGCCCTAACCAAAAGATATGTTGCGCATTGCTATTCAGCAAAACCATGACATTTTCCTTCTTTGGAATCTTATGAATGTAAATTGTCGACTACCCAAGTATCTTTGATACCGCCACCTTGTGATGAATTCACCACCAATGAGCCGGGCTGCATCGCCACACGTGTCAAGCCACCCTGTACGATTTCAGTACGATAAGGCGAACTCAATACAAACGGGCGTAAGTCGATATGACGTTCAGCAATACCAAAATTGGTCAAAGTCGGACTAACCGATAAGTCCAAAGTTGGCTGCGCAATATATAAATGCGGCGCAGCTAAAATTTTCTCCCTGAAAGTTTCAATTTGCTGTTTAGACGCTTGTGGTCCAATGAGCATGCCATAACCGCCCGAACCCTGCGCTTCTTTCACCACCAGCTGATCCAGATGAGCCACGACATAGTCTAATTCTTCAGAATTACGACATTGATAAGTCGGAACATTTTTTAGAATTGACTGCTCGCCCAAATAAAAACGAATCATTTTGTCGACATATGGATAAACCGATTTGTCATCTGCCACACCGGTTCCCGGTGCATTGGCAATCACAACATTATTTTGCAAATAAGCTGACATCAAGCCAGCGACACCCAAAGTGCTATCCGGTTTAAAGCATAAAGGATCAAGAAACGCATCATCGACCCTTCTATAAATAACATCGACTCGTTGGCGACCACGTATGGTTTTTACATAAACCTTCGAGTCATCAACAAAAAGGTCACGTGATGTTACCAATGGTACATCCATCTCCCTTGCAAGGAAGGCATGTTCATAGTAAGCGCTATTAAAACGTCCTGGGGTCAGCACCACGACAAATGGCTTGTCGACGTAGGCATTTTCGATCAGGATTTCTTTCAATAATTGTGGATATTGCTCGATTCCGGCAATCTTGGACTGCTCGAATACTTTCGGCATCAGTTTTTCACTGATCTTGCGGCATTCCAGCATATAAGAAACACCAGATGGCGTTCTGAGATTATCTTCTAAGACATAAAACTCGCCCTTGGAATCACGGATCACATCGATCCCGCTAATCTGGCTATAAATCCCGCCTTTCAAGCTATGTTGATACATATGCGGCTGATAGGCCTCATGAGTTAAAATCTGCAACTCAGGAATAATATTGGCTTTTAAAATGTCCTGTTGATGATAAATATCATGTAAGAATAAATTTAGCGCCCGTATCCGTTGTGCCGAGCCTAAAGCCACCATATTCCACTGCTTCCGGTCTATGACTCGCGGAATGATATCGTAGGGAATGGTGCGTTCTACGCCTTCTTCATCGCCATAAACGGTAAAGGTAATACCGTGATGTAAAAAATGTTCTTTTGCTACCTGATTCAGTGCATTAAGTTCATCCAGCGTATGTTGTGATAACCATTCTTCCAGTCTGTGACCAGCCTGACTGGACAACACATGTTCATCCTGCATTTCATTAAAGAACTTTGAAGATAACTGCTGCAGTAAAAGTTGTGGATTCGTTGTAGTAGATACCGCTGTAGTTTTAGTGTCTATAAAATTTTTTCCAATATTCTGGGAACTAAATTTATCAATTGTTTCAATCACATTTGTATCCTGATTTCCTTTAAGCATACAAACCCTCGTATTATCATCTATTATAATTAAATCAAAGCAATATCCATGCCATGACATCTGTATTTCAATTACCATTAATCTAATAAATGCCCTTTGAACTCAATGCCATTTTCGACCAAGTTGTTTTAGAATTGTAGGACAAATGTTGCACAGAGGGACTTGCGAAAAAATGAGAGTTTTTTTATTGTGTTAAGCTAAGCCTAAATCCCCTCTTCTTTATTGCCAGCAAAATAAATTATGTCAGCACAAGAAAAAGAAACTTCAAACAGTCTATATCGCCAATGGCAAATCTTGTCGCGTCTTTCTACCGGCAAATGGATGGGAACACGTGAATTACAGGAAATCCTCAATCGTGAAGGCATCGATATCAGTCTGCGCACCATTCAGCGCGACCTGAATCAGATTGCTCAACGCTTTCCGATTGAAAGCAGTAAAACCACGCCGCAAGGCTGGCGTTGGCGTTCAGATGCGCCGCTGCAAAGTTTGCCGCATATGACCAGCTCGCAAGCGGTCACTTTCATGATGGTCGAAGAACATTTAAAACATCTGCTGCCACCGAGCCTGATCGAGGAAATGAATCCGTGGTTTGATCTGGCACGACGCAGTCTTTCTTCCCAGAACAATGTCCGGCAATGGATTAACCGCGTACGCATTGTTCCGGCTACCCAACCCCTGATTCCACCTGTGGTAGATAAGGCTGCGCAGCAAGCGGTGTATGAAGGTCTGTTACAGGACAAACAGCTGGAATGTGTGTATCAGGGCCGCGGTCATAATAGCGAAGAAAAAACCTATATTCTCAATCCTCTGGCATTGGTACAAAAAGGGTCAATCATCTATCTGGTGTGTACCCGTCATGACAAGTCCGATATCCAGACCTTTGCCCTGCACCGCTTTAAATCGGCCGTCGTGCTGAATTCACGTGCCTTGCATCCGGTCAATTTCGATATTGATGAGTATATTGATTCTGGTGCGCTGGGCTTCCGGGTGGACTTCAACCACCCTACTGAAAATGTCACGCTAAAACTCAGGATGTCGGAATCGGATGCACATTACTTTGAGGAAAGCCAGCTCAGCAAAGACCAGAAAATTGAAAAAATGGAAGATGGCATGTCGCTGATCACTGCTACCGTGCCATTTACCTCGCAACTGGTCTGGTGGCTACGTAGCTTTGGTAAAAAGATTAAACACATTGAACCGAGTATTGTAGCCAATGCAGTCGATCAGCCGGATGAAGAAAAGCCTTAATCACACAGGCTTCATCCAGATTCTTTTAGGTATTCCAGAATAAAAAAATCCCCAAAGTGGGGACTGGAGAATTTTGCTTATATTTTTGTTCTTGTTGTAGTGAGCTGTCGCTGTGCCAAGCTACTTTTCTTTAACACCCCAAAATGTAGCTTGGATGAAACATCAATATTTAAAAATGACTGAGACATAAGCAAGCCAGCTCAGCATTATTAAAGCGAATGGATTTTTTGGTCATGGTTTAAGACTCCTATAAAGTGAATAAACCGACTATAAAGTCATCCGCCTTACTTGTGAAATAAATAGAATGCATGTCTTTTGCAGATTTTTTCTATAGGACTTTTTTCGAAAAACTTATCTGTAATCGCTGCTGATTTATTGCCTGGCTTAATAGCATTTTCGGCAAGTGGATAAAATCGAATAACAATTCTCTGCTTGTATAAGATACCTCGCTCTGCACATCATAAAGCCCTATAGAAGTAGAAATAGGGACTTAATTTTACAATGGCTAACCCTGCTCAATTAGTACGTCACAAGCTGCTCAATACTTTCTTTTCCCGCCATTCGGTCTGGTTTGCCTGCATTCTGATTGCAGTGATTTTTACCACATTTCATATCGGTTATTCGCCGCGTTATATCTATTATTTTATGCCGCAAACGTTGGTGAATACCCTGTGGATCCTGAGCATTCTGCTGAGTCTGCTGGGTTTGTATGATGTACTGCAAAACAAACATTCTATTCTGAAAAATTACCCCATCATGGGACATTTCCGCTTTATCTTTGAGGAATTCCGTCCGGAGATTCGTCAGTATTTTATTGAAGCCGACCGCGATGCACTGCCCTTTTCCCGTATGCAACGCAGTCTGGTGTATCAGCGAGCGAAAAATGAAAATTCAGATAAACCTTTCGGCTCGATTCTGAATGTCTATGAAGATAATTACCGCTTTGTTAGTCATTCCATTACGCCCTGCAAAGTTGCCGATCCGCAGACTTTTCGCATTCTGATTGGAAATGAGCAATGTACTCAGCCCTTTTCAGCTTCTATTTTAAATATTTCAGCCATGAGCTTTGGCAGCATGAGTGCCAATGCGATACGAGCCCTTAATCTCGGTGCTAAAAAAGGTGAT
The DNA here is from genome assembly GCF_024129115.1 of Acinetobacter lwoffii. Lineage (GTDB taxonomy): Bacteria > Pseudomonadota > Gammaproteobacteria > Pseudomonadales > Moraxellaceae > Acinetobacter > Acinetobacter lwoffii_T. The sequence goes on along the minus strand of NZ_JAMXXO010000001.1, from coordinate 421,777 downwards.
TTTTTCCATGATACTGGAGAAGGCAGTATCAGTCCCTACCATCTGGAATATGGCGGCGATCTGGTTTGGGAGATTGGCAGTGGTTATTTTGGCTGCCGTACTTTAGATGGGCAGTTTGATCCGGAACGTTTTGCTGCACAAGCCAAATTACCCCAAGTGAAGATGATTGAAATCAAGCTTTCGCAAGGTGCAAAACCTGGCCATGGCGGTATTTTACCTAAAAGTAAAATTTCGGAAGAAATTGCCCAAATTCGAGGCATAAGCCGTGATCATGATTGTGTGTCACCTTCGAGTCATCCGGCATTTAGCACACCGATTGAAATGATGCATTTCATACAAAAATTACGTGAACTTTCCAACGGAAAACCGGTCGGATTTAAGCTGTGTCTGGGTCAACCGTGGCAGTTTATGAGCATGGTCAAAGCCATGTTACATACCCAGATTTATCCAGATTTTATTGTGGTTGATGGCTCTGAAGGTGGAACGGGAGCTGCACCCATTGAATTAATTGACTATGTTGGCGCCCCTTTAAGAGAAGGTTTGCTGTTTGTACACAATACCCTTGTTGGTGCAGGATTGAGAGATAAGATCAAAATTGGTGCAAGTGGTAAAATAATTAGTGCATTCGATATTGCCAGTACGCTTGCCATTGGTGCAGACTGGGTCAACTCGGCCCGGGGCTTTATGTTTGCAGTGGGCTGTATTCAGGCTCAAAGCTGTCATACCAATCAATGTCCGGTTGGGGTCACGACCCAGGATAAAGATCGCCAGAAAGCCTTACATGTGCCGACCAAGGCCGAACGGGTATTTCATTTTCATAAAAACACCTTACATGCTCTGTCTGAACTGATTGCTTCCGCAGGTCTGAAACATCCTTCAGCCATTAAGGCGCATCATCTGGCACAACGTGTGAATAATCACGAAATAAAAAACTTTGCGCAGATTCATTTTTGGCTGAAAGAAGGCGAATTATTGTCCTGTGAAAATAAGGATGAGGAGAACTTCTACTTCAGGATGTGGAACTTGGCCCAATTAGAAAAATTTTAATTTGATGCATTTAAAATCAAAAAAGGCGTTTAATTCAAACGCCTTTTTTAATATTCAATTTTCACTCTATTAATAATAAGTTTTGCTGCCATGTGCATGCAGAAAGGCAGGAATCAGTCCCGTGAGTGCAGCACGAATATCAGCACGCTCATTGATTAACTGATGCGAACCTTCTTCCAGCATCAGCAAAGTCTGGAGCCGGAATTTACGTCGGATAAATTCGATATTATAACGCCAGTCCACAGTCTGATCCTGTGCACCCTGTGCCAGCCACACCGGAATACGACAAGCCGGACGCGCTTCCATTTCCAGCATCCAGCGTGACATCGCTAAAATCCAGTCCATGCCCATCATTCGCGGTTGTAATGGATCTTTAAGCCGGATAAAACGCAAAAACTCGGGATTATGGTTATTACGTCTAAAATGCCGGGGAACTTCACGTTTGATTCGACTAATAATGCCCAATCCGACCGAATTATGCCACCAAGCAGTTTTGGCGGGACGAATCAATGGTGATAACAGCAGAACTCGTTCCACAAAAGGATTTTCGCGACGCTGCGCAAATTCCAGTAAATGGTGCATCCAGATCGCACCGCCGGTACTCTGCCCGATGCCAACCCAAGGTTTCGGTAGTTGTGAGGCGTGCTGCACATAACGATGCACGGCATGTAAAACCTGCTGATAATGATCAAAATTCTGAATGCTGGCAGGTGAACCATCACTAAGACCATGTCCAGGCAGATCATAGGTCAATACACTAAAACCCTGTTCCAAAAGCTCTTTGACAATGGGCTGATAAATACCGCTATGTTCCAGATAACCATGCAGCAAAAAAGCGGTTCCCTGGATCTTGTCAAAGCGGGTATTTTCCAGATTCGGTTCAAACACCTGTACATGCAACCTGAATAAAGGCATCTGTACATAGCCCTGCCAGTGTTTGCAATCCAGCAAATCAAAACCATAAAGCTTGCGATAGGACTGCAGATCAATCGGCGGTTCATCACTACGATTCAAGTTTAAAGGTGGCAAGAGTTGAGGCGTAACATCCCGACTCGGAATGGGTAAATCCAGCTGTTTCAGAATGGTGGGATTTAAAAATGGGATATCAGACATTATGGCACCTCCCGACAGTCACTGGATCCAAACCACATGTCGCGCATGGTCGCCAACATTTCATAATTGGCACGACGACTGTGATCATAATTTTGTGCACTTGGACGCCATCGTGTCAATGGCGTTGGCATCGGCGCTTCTACCGGAATGGTTTGTATGCCATTTAAAGCAAATAAACGGCGGGTACGCGGCATATGATAACGATCCGTAATCAGAATCACTGTAGGCGCTCCACCTTTCTTTTGTAATAGTAATGAACTGAATCGGGTATTTTCACAGGTGTTCATGCTGCGATCTTCCAGTAATTTGGCATCGACACCATGATTTTTTAACCAGCGCTGCATATACGGCGCTTCGACCCCACTCAGAACAATCGGCAACTGATAATGTTTTTCTACTGCCAGCGTGGTTTCCAGACGTAGTCGCGTATAGTTATTGACGATGATCTCTTTGCCTTGGTCATCTAGGGTTAAGCCACCACCCAATACCACAATGGCATAAGGTTGGGAGCTATTCGCCGGTTTAGCCTGCTGTTGCTCTTGTAGTAAAGCCAAGTCCTGCTGGATTTCCTCTCCATCGGTTTCCTGTACCGAACTGGCTTCACCCTGCTCAAGTGGATGCGTCGTCAGAAACTCCATATATTGCTCAATGCGTTCCTTATTTTCACTACTGTCCCACTCCAGCAATTCCCGGACATTGGCTGTCGGATCGGCTGGTTCTGCATCTTCCTGTGAGGACAATAAGGGCACCTGAGCAGGTGGACTTTGCTCTGCTTTTTGATCTTGCTGTTCGCGCTGATATTCTTCAATCACCTGCTGCAGTGCTTTATAACGTGCCTGAATCAACATGAGGTTGGCCGAGTTATTTTGCTGGATATCCTGTTCCATGACCTTTAAATACGCCTGACGGGCAATCCACAAATCAGAGCCAGGTTCCAGATTTTCATGTTCGCTGAGTGCAGCCATTTTCTGGCTTTGAGCCGCGACTTCATTTAGCTCTAAGGAGACAAACTGGTTTAAGCCCTTGACGATCATTTTTGAGTAAAAAGGCGTATAAACCAACACCAGTAGACAGCCGCATAGCACAAACAGTCCAGTGACAATTTGTAGCAAACGTACCATCCAATGGGTGTTTTTCATGTTATTCCTCTTCCTGATGAGAACGGATCAAGCCATTTTTATCGAACAATACAGGTTCAGGCTCCAGCATTAGACTAAATTTTTCCCAAACTGACTGTTGTACTGCACGATACGTTTTACGGACATCGGTGAGAGAGGCCTGACCATAATTCACCAACACCAGCGCCTGTTTATGAAACATGCCGACAGGCCCCAACTGTTTACCCTTCCAGCCCGCCTGATCAATCAACCAGCCTGCTGCCAGTTTAACTTGAGCATTCGTTTGCTGGTAATGGGGTAAATTCGGGAAAGATACAGCAATTTGGTCAAAGACCGCCTGATCAACCACCGGGTTTTTAAAGAAGCTGCCCACGTTGGGAAATTCTTGTGGATCAGGCAATTTACTCTGGCGAATCTGGATGACCTGTTGCTGCAAGTTTTCTGCTGTGAGCTGATCACCGACCGCAGTCTTCAGATCACCATAATTCAGTTTCAAATCTGGCTGCTTAAGTAATCTAAAAGTCACATGGGTAATCACATAACGATTGGGATCATCTTTAAAAATACTATGCCGGTAGGCAAACTGACAATCTGCTGCCTGAATCGAAGCAAACTGTTTCAATTGTCGGTCATAGACCTCAACAGAATCGATGAATTCTCCGACTTCGACACCATAAGCGCCAATATTCTGTACTGGCGATGCACCGACCCGACCCGGAATTAAAGCTAGATTCTGTAGGCCATATAAACTTTGTGCCGTGGTCCAGAGCACGAAGTCATGCCAGCCTTGTCCGCCGCCTACACGTAAACGTTGCGACTGATCATCAGCATCCAGCATTTCAATGCCTTGAATATCCATATGCAGCACCAGTGCATCAATCTGCTCCGGCAACAACATATTGCTGCCACCTGACAGGATCAGTACATTGAGTTGCTGCTGTTCAGCAAAATCCAGTGCCGCCAGCAAATCAGCAGTGGACTGAATTTGGGCATAGTATGAAGCAACTGCTTCTAAATTTAAGGTATTAAAAGGTTTAAGTTGAACCTGGGTTTGAATCTGCATCGCTTAAACCTTGTGTAAATTCTGTTTAAAAATCTCAATCCAGGCCTGGCTGCTGGATTCACATTGATCAAGCACCCGCTCAAAGCCATCCGCTTCGCCATAATAAGGATCGGGTAAGGCCTGTTTTGGATAAATCTGATCATGTTCACTCATTAATGCCACGCGTGCACGTACATGACCAAACTGAGTTTCTGCCAGACGCTGTATGTTCTGGATATTGGATAAATTCTCCAGATCCATCGCCAGAATCAGATCATAATCAATAAAATCATGCGGAATAAGTTGACGTGCGCGAAGTGCTGAAAGGTCATAGCCACGTTTTAGTGCATGCTTCTGGCTACGCAAGTCCGGTGCCTTGCCCGGATGATAATTACTGGTTCCGGCAGAATCGACCATAATATTGAGTTGCTGTTCATCACAATAATGTCTGAGTACAACTTCTGCCGTGGGAGAGCGGCAAATATTTCCCAAACAAACACATAACACCTTATATGGCGTTCTGGATGACATAAACAACCTCAGAGTTACTTCATTTTAAGGATTCTTATGTTAAGTTATTTATATAATGAATCCTATATCAGCAGCATAGAATAATCTCGTATTTGCAATAAAAAAATCAAGGATAACGCCATGAATCGTTTTCAGTTTCAAACCGTCCCCAATATCATTGCCGGACTAGGCACGATTCAGGAATTATTTAAAATTCTAAAAAATGGCCGTTATCAACGTCTTCTACTGGTGACTGATCCGGGTATGCTGAAGCAGCAATTACATCTGCCGATTCTGGATATTATTGAATCTGCCGGGCTGGAGTACGTGATTTACTCGGATGTCCAAGCTGACCCACCCGATACTGTGGTGCTTGAAGCGGCGGCTTTTGCAAAACAGGAAAATATTGATGTGGTGCTGGGCTTTGGTGGTGGTAGCTCGATGGATGTGGCCAAACTCATTGCAATTTTGGCGCATCCTGAACAGCATCAGACGCTGTCAGATCTATATGGCGTCGATAATGCTACCGGACCTCGTTTAGCTTTAGTCCTGGTTCCAACTACGGCTGGAACAGGTTCAGAAGTGACGCCGATTTCGATTGTCACCACAGGTGAAACCACCAAGACCGGCATTGTCGCGCCCATTCTCTATGCAGATGTTGCCATTCTGGATGCAACCTTTACCCAGAATCTTCCGGCACAGATCACTGCGGCCACCGGCATTGATGCCATGGTGCATGCCATTGAAGCCTATACCTCAAAACACAAGAAAAATCCTTATTCGGATATGCTGGCCAAACAGGCTTTAAGATTACTGAATGCCAATCTGCAGCGCGTGCTGCAAGACGGTTATGATTTAGAGGCCCGTCAAAATATGCTGGTCGGTTCCATGCTCGCCGGACAAGCCTTTGCCAACGCACCGGTCGCCGCCGTACATGCGCTGGCTTATCCATTGGGTGGACATTTTCATCTGTCGCATGGGCATAGCAATGCGCTGGTTCTAACTGAAGTATTAAAGTTTAATGCGCCAGCGGCCAAACAGCTCTATGCGGAATTGATGACCTGGTTGGATCCTTACAGTAAAGGTTGTCATGATGGTCTGACCGATCTGTTTATTGATCATTTTAATAATCATCTGCTGCAAAGCGGTTTGACTCTAAAACTAAATCAGTTGAATGTTCCGGAACATATGCTGCAGGTCATGGCAGAAGATGCGATGCAACAAAGCCGGCTGTTACAGAATAATCCACGTGAACTCAAGGTGGAGGATGCTTATCAGATTTATCAGGCGATCTATGCCTAGACCAATTTCCACCTAAGCCTTGTCTAGCTGAGGACTGAATACTGATGAAAGCCACGATCAAGCAACGCGAACACTATACATTTTTCTTACCCATTCAAACCCGCTGGGCAGACAATGATTTATATGGTCATGTCAACAATGTGACCTATTACAGTTATTTTGATACCGCAGCCAATGCCTTGCTGATTCAGGAAGCCGATTTTGATCCGAAATATTCCCCGATGATTGGACTGGTGGTCAGCTCCAACTGTCAGTTTAATCAGGAACTGTCTTATCCGGAAATTATTGAAGTTGGCGTGGCCATTGAAAGCATGGGAAGCTCATCGCTCAGCTATGATCTGGCCATTTTTAAACGCAATTCAGATACAGCGGCTGCACAGGGCAATTTTGTTCATGTATTTGTCGATCGTGAGACACGAAAAAGCACCCCGATTCCAGTCGAAATGCGGGATGCTTTATCTCGATTTGTTACGCCTTAAAGCCCTGCATATTTCCTGCCTGTTTCAGCTGAATATTTTGCAGTTCACCATCAAATTGCTGTAACAGATCGCGTACTGCCGGTTCAGCATGCAACAATTCTTCGGCACGTTTAAAAGCACGCGCCTTACGCTGATGCTGCATGGTATACGGCGTGAGCTGGTCCACATTTTCAAATTTCACTTGGAAATTGGTTTGCGGCCATTGCTGTTGCAAAGCAGCTTCCAAATTATGTTGCAACTGGGTCAACAACTGCTGGTACTGTTCAGGAATATGGAAAACGGATTCACCATTAATCTGGCCAGTCATGATGCCATACTGTGCCAGTTCCTGTACTGCCGGAGAAAGCTGGCTGTTACGGAACCAGTATTCCCATTTTTCTACGCTCCACTCGCCTTCTAAGGTTTGCTCAGGTATTTTTAAAATATCCTGTGGCATCAAATTCTGCGTATTTACATCTTGGGAAATATCTTCCAGCAAAGCTGTCTGTGCGACTGGCTGGACCGGCGCTGTATTTTCAAGAGCAGGCTGATCGGTTGTTTCCTGTGAAAGCTCTATTTCCGGTGCAGCAAGACTAAATTCCTCATCAGCAGACATACTGTTTTGTGCTGGCTCGGTAGGAATGACAGCATCTGCAGGAATAAATTCTTCAAGCAGGAAATCATCCGAGCTGCTGCTTGTAGCCGCTGTTTCTGTGGTGCTCTCGATTTCATCAAAACCAAATAGGCCTTTGTCGTCATTTGGATCAAAAACAATCTGATCCGCAGACTGAATCTCTTCAATCACTGTTTGAGTTGCTACAGGCTGGACAGGTTCAGGTGCATTGATGTTGGTTGGCTCTTCCTCATCCAAAAAATCATCCGAAGAAGGTTCAGACGCTGATGCGACATCAATCTCCTCATCCGACTCATCGTCCAGAGAGAAATCATCAAATACCGGTTCTGCCTCCAATGATTGTGTTTCTACTGATTCAGATTGAAGTTGTGTCTGAACGGGCTGCTGTAGGCGTGTTGTAAGGGTCGCTGCCTGTTGCGGTGCAGTCTCCTGCATCACCGGAATTTCGCTTGGCTGTAATGGACGGAAAGCCAGCAAACGTAGCACCGTCATTTCAAAGCCTTGTTCTTGCGTAACTGCAAGCTGTAAATCGGCACGACCCTTACAGGCAATCTGATAATACAGTTGCAGATCCTGAGCAGAAATCAGACCGGACAATTGCATAATCTTTTGATTGATCTCAGCACTATATTTCAGGCTTAAATCTGGTAGGTATTGCAATAAGGCCAGTTCATGCAGTGTCGAAATTAGCTGGTCTAGCACCAGTGACACATCCAGAGCTTGCTGACGGAACTGTAGCAATAATTGACTGACCTGCGCTTTCTGGTTCTGATGAATCGCCAGAATCAGGTCATAAATAATGGTACGGTCAATCAGACCGAGCATGTCTTTGACATCCTGATGCTGGATTGCACCCTGACCATAGGCAATCGCCTGATCGGTCAGCGACAAGGCATCACGCAGAGAACCTTGTGCAGATTCAGCAATCTGCCAGATCGCATCCTGATCTGACTGAATACTTTCTTTGCTGAGAATATGGCCTAGATGTTCGGTAATTTCATCAACTGCCAATGGGCGCAAGGTAAATTGCAAGCAACGTGAAATGACAGTAATCGGCAGTTTTTGCGGATCAGTGGTTGCGAACAGAAATTTGACGTGTTCCGGTGGTTCTTCCAGCGTCTTTAACAGCGCATTAAAAGAATGCGTGGAGAGCATGTGCACTTCATCGATCAGGTAGACCTTGAAGCGACCTTGAGTCGGTGCATAAGGCACATTATCGAGCAGCTCGCGGGTATCTTCGACCTTGGTACGGGATGCCGCATCGATTTCGATTAAATCAATAAAGCGGCCTTCATTGACTGCGGTACAGGTCGGACAAACCTCACAAGGGGTCGAAGTAATACCGGTTTCGCAGTTCAAGCACTTCGCCAAAATACGTGCAATCGTGGTTTTTCCGACACCACGTGTTCCTGTAAACAAATAGGCATGATGCAAACGGCCACGTTCGAGCGCGCTGGTTAAAGCACGTGATACATGGTTTTGGCCCACCAATTCATTAAAATTACGAGGACGGTATTTTCGCGCAAGTACTTGATACATGTATGCTCCTTTTTACAGGTCTAAGCATACTGTTTTTTTATAAAATAGTGAAATGAATGCCGGTTTATAAAGAATAATAATCCCTTCATCAAAATCATTGAAAAAGGGATATAAAACAGATGCTTTTTTAAAATCAGACCGATTCAAACAGGATAAAGTCACTTTGCATCTGGTAGCGTTTGCCTGTTTGATCTTCACGAATTTCCAGAACATGCTTTTTCAGATCGACATAGAGCAGATTTCGGGTATCGACATTCAGCAGTTCAATCTTTTGTTGTGATTCATCCTGAAACCGAATCTGCCCGCTCATCGTTTCAATTTCATTATGTCCACTTAAACTTTCACGCTGTAAAGTAAAGGTCTGATCTTCATTTAAAGTTAAGGCCACTGCCATGCCCGGACAGTCTTCACAACTTGAAAAGCATCCCATACACGGCGTTGTGCCCTGATAACTCCCGACCCAGGCAGGAATCTGAGCTTTGGCTTCCATCACTGTATTTGCAGCCGGCTGATTCGGCTCCTGACATCCGAACAACACACTGCTTGCGACCAGAGGAATCACCAGCACTTTTTTCATTACTTCACACCACAGCCATGGACTGCGCGACAAAATAACATATTTAGCTGACGGGCTAAACTCCCAAATCAGGGATATTTAGCGCCAGCCTTTGCGCCCGGTCAGTACCGCATCCGCACAGCGCAATGTTTCCTGCGTCGACCCCCAAAGACGGTAATCTCCAGTCAATGAACCTGTTGGAAAGTTATGTGTATAGGCAAAACTTAAACCGCGCTCAGGATCGCACCAGGCACCAGAGCCATTAAAGCCCATATGACCAAAACCTTTAGAGGCTTTTCCTAAAGTGAGAACACGGTGATAACCCAAGCGCCAGTGCATCGGTAAAGGCATGACCCGATCTCGTGTTTTGTATTGCACCTGACTAAGTCGCTGGAACACTTCCGGCGAAATGAATTGTTGTCCTTGCCATTCACCACGACTGGCCAGCATGGCATAGATTTTTGCCAGACTCTCTGCGGTAAATACTCCATTGGCAGACGGAATAATGGCCTGTAGACCCTCATTACTAAAGAAACTAAAATTCTTCATGCCCTTTGGAATCATGGCATCCTGAAAATCCTGAGGATCCTGCCCGCTAAAAACCAAGGCTCGTTCCATCAGGTTTGGTTGCCTTGGCGCAGTTTTTTTCGCAGGCTGTGTCTGAGACTTGGCTGCTTTAGGCTTTAAAATGGGTAAGGCCACCCGAGCTAACTCATGCGTCGGTACGCTAAAATAAGCACCATTTAATTGTAATGGCTGAACCAGATATTCCTGCATCAGTGCACCCAGTTTTTTACCAGTCGCTTTTTCTAATGCGCCACCCACCTGCCAGCCAAAGGTTAGCGGTTGATAAGCGGCATCTGTAGCAACCTGAAAACGTGGTTCAGCTGCCGCAATCCGGTCCAGCATATGCGACCAGTCGGCCATTTCAGTGGCATCATCAATGATATTACGGATATCAAACAATCCGCTTTGATGACTGAGCATATGCGCCAGAGTAATATTTTCTTTACCCTTTTGTGCAAATTCAGACCAGTATTCTGCAACCGGTCGATCATAATCCAGATAACCTTGACTGACCAGAATATGCGCCAAAGTCGCCAGCACACCTTTACCTGTGGAATAACACAGCGACATGGTATCCGGTTGCCAGTTTTCAGTGACAGACTTTTTACCGGTATAAATATCGACGACCTTTTGTCCCTCAAAATATACCACCAGTGCGGCACCACCCTGTTCGGTACGTGCATCCTGCAAACGGCTAAACTGACGGGCAAGGTCACTGAAACGCTCATCGACATTGCCCTGATAATTATGCTGATCAGCAAACAGATAATCTTTAATTGGCTGCATCATTCTATCCATAGAATATTGATCCCTTAAAATGAAAAAGCCTAAATCGGGTTTAGGCTTTTGATTCAGATTTAAATTGCTTTGATATGGCCGGTGACGTGTGGTTTTTGATTTTTACTGCTTCGTATCAGAAAATCTGTATCATTGGCTGCCTGTGCCGTCAGGAACTCAACTTTAGATGGCAAGTACATCGGCAAATTGAACCAGACATCAGCTTCATAAGCATCTGGCAATGACAGATTCGCCAGTGCTTTGGCCTTGCTCCACATACCATGTGCAATCGCCTGTTTAAAACCAAAAGCTTTCGCTGTGACTGCATGAATATGGATCAAGTTAAAGTCGCCTGAGGTCATGGCATAACGACGACCAGTATTCTCCGAGATGTTCCATTCATTATTGAGTATATATTCTGGCGCTTGGCTTTCTGCAGGTTTTGCAGCAGCTTTAGCATTGGTCTTTTGACGTGACAGATAAGTCGTCAATGCTTCAACTACGACCTCGCCTCCCACTTTGACTGTAGTAATGAAATCAAACTGCACGCCTTTATCGTGCGGCTGCAATTCGCCAAATTTGCATGATAGGGTCAAGGTTTCATTGACGCCAATTTTACGGTATTGCTTCACTTGGTTACGGATATGTACCAAGCCCAAGATCGGAAATGGAAATGCTTCTGAAGTCATCATGTGCATTTGCAGACTTTGTGAAAGCACCGTCAGATAGATTGCTGGAATATAACCATTATTTTTAAAACCGCAGACTTCATTATAGGCTTTCAGATGTTTCTGATCGACCTTGAATGAATCCACCACATATTCAACTTGCGGTAGAACTTTTTCAGCTTTCGGCTTTTTAAAAATCAAGCCCTGAATCACTTTTGGATAGGCTAAATAAGGTTTTGGAAGTTGACTAAAATGGCGCGTATTCATACTGAACCTTTGGAAATTTTATTATTTCAATTTGTCTAAAAGCGCCTTCTCTTGCACCATATATGGCTCAGGGAGAAGGCTGGGATGAGGGTCAATTCATCCCCTTTTTAATTTAATTTTTACCTCTCCCTAACCCTCTCCATTAAAGGAGAGGGATATCTCCCCCTTTTCAAAGGGGGATTTAGGGGGATTTTAAATTAAGCCCCTAACAGACTTTGACCACACACACGTACCACGTTGCCATTTAAACCGGTTGACGCAGTAGCAGCAAACATTGCAATGGTTTCTGCAACATCGACAGGTAAACCACCTTGGCTCATGGAATTCATACGGCGGCCCGCTTCACGGATCGCAAATGGAATCGCAGCCGTCATTTGTGTTTCGATAAAGCCCGGTGCAACGGCATTAATGGTTATACCATTTTTTAAAGTTGGTGCTGTGAATTTCACCACACCAATCACACCCGCTTTAGACGCTGCATAGTTGGTTTGACCCAGGTTACCTGCAATGCCTGAAATTGAGGATACACAGATAATACGACCATTGGCATTTAGACCATCGTTGGAGATTAAATAGTCATTTACACGTTCAATCGCAGACAGGTTGATGTTAATCACCAGATCCCATAGCTCAGGCTTCATATTGGCCAAAGTCTTGTCACGGGTAATACCGGCATTGTGCACAATAATGTCCAGACCACCCTGCTCAGCTGCTGCCGCTTTGATTTTCTCACCTGCATCTGCAGCAGTAATATCAATAGCTAAAGTTGAACCGCCAATTTCACCGGCTACACGATCAAGGTCCGCTTGCTGCTGCGGAACATCCAGACAGATGACATGTGCACCATCACGTGCCAATACATGAGCAATCGCTTCACCAATACCACGGCTCGCACCGGTTACTACAGCAGTTTTGCCTGCTAATGGTTTAGTCCAGTCCACATCCACTTTTTCAGCAGGTGAAACACGGATCACCTGACCAGAAACATAGGCAGACCGTGGAGAAACTGCAAAACGTAAAGCAGACTCAAGATTTGCTTTAGCACCAGCATCTACATAGATCAGGTTCGCTGAAATTCCCTTTTTAAACTCTTTACCCACAGATTTTACAAAACCTTCCAGTGCGCGTTGAGCAATGGACTGGCTGACTGATTTAGCAGTTTCAGGCGTAGTTCCTACAATCACGACACGGCCAGAACTTTGGATTTGACGTGCAATCGGGTTGAAGAAATCATAAAGTGATTTTAACTGTTCTGAGTTTTCGATTCCTGAAGCATCAAAAATGACAGCTTTGAATTTTGATTCTTTATCGCCTGGATTAAATGCACCCAGATTCAGTCCAGCTGATGCAGCAGCCTGTTGTAATTCAGCATTGTTACCTGCATAGCTATTGGCATGAATATTTGCCAGAACCTGAGCAATAGCACCAGTCAAGGTACTTGCCGGTGCTGCTCCAAACAATACTGCACCTTTGACTACAGGTGTAGCAGACTCAAAACGCTCTAAAGAAGTTGGGGATGGCAGACCCAAATTTTTAATGACAAATTTACCAATAGGAGATTTTGCAAAAGTTTGGTACTGATCAGTCATGTTTATTATCTCTCATACAAATTAATTTTTGGTTGATCTAAAGTTATCCTTAAACTTCAGTATGATGCCAGACACTTATATTTCAATAGATCTACCAGTTTCCGCCCAATCATACTTGAGATAACAGGCAGATGACTTGACCTAAGCGCAGTCTGTAATGTCATTGTAGTCAATACAGCTTATCTTCTTCTATGCTAATGTAACCGCCAAGAAGACGATCTATTTGCCTGGTAAAGCCTTATGAGCAAAACAACTCAAGATAATCCAGCAGTCGAGAACTCTGCGACAGAAACTGTGTCAAAACCATCAACGCGTAGCAAGCGTAGCACTAAAAATCCTGATACAGCCAATGCCACAGAAAAAAGTCCGGCTAAAACCACACGTACACGCAGTACATCTGCACGTACCAAAAAAACGACTTCAAGCCAACAAGATTCAACATCTATAACACAGACTTCTGTTCAACAGGAACCAAACATGAGCCAAAATACAGTTCGCCGCGTTGCGATTATTGGTGGTAACCGCATTCCATTTGCACGTTCTAACGGTGCTTACTTTACGGCATCCAATACTGATATGTTCACAGCAGCCCTGAATGGTCTGGTTGAACGTTTTAACCTTCAAGGTCAACGCTTAGGTGAAGTGGTTGCAGGTGCTGTACTGAAACACAGCCGCGATTTCAACATGACTCGTGAATGTGTACTAAATACTGCTCTTGCACCGGAAACCCCTGCTTATGACATTCAGCAAGCATGTGGTACTGGCCTTCAAGCGGCATTTCTGGTAGCGAACAAGATTGCTCTAGGTCAAATCGAAGTAGGCATTGCAGGTGGTGTAGATACGACTTCTGATGCACCGATTGCTTTTGGTGACGGTTTACGTAAAGCATTACTTGAGCTAAATATCGCGAAAACTGCAAAAGACCGTCTGAAAGCATTGACCAAGATCAATGTGAAAGACCTGATGGATGCACCAAAAAATGGTGAACCGCGTACAGGTCTGTCTATGGGTGATCATCAGGCGATTACCACACTGGAATGGGGAATTTCCCGTGAAGCGCAAGATGAACTGGCTGCATCTTCACACCAGAAAATGGCTGCAGCTTATGAAGAAGGTTTCTTTGATGACCTGATTACACCATTCTTGGGTCTTCAACGTGACAATAACCTGCGTGCTGATTCTTCAGTTGAGAAGCTGGCAAAACTTAAACCTGCTTTTGGTAAAGGTGATGCACGTACCATGACAGCGGGTAACTCTACACCGCTAACAGATGGTGCTTCTTGTGTGCTATTGGCTTCTGAAGAATGGGCGAAGGCAAATGGCCATGAAGTGCTAGCTTACCTGACTTTCCAGGAAACTGCCGCAGTTGATTTTGTCGAGAAAAAAGAAGGTCTGTTGATGGCGCCTGCATATGCCGTACCACGCATGCTTGAGCGTGCAGGTCTGAAACTGCAAGACTTCGACTATTATGAAATTCATGAAGCTTTTGCATCTCAAGTATTGTCTACGCTGAAAGCTTGGGAAGATCCAAAATTCTGTAAAGAGCGTTTAGGTCTGGATGCACCTTTAGGTTCAATTGACCGTGCCAAACTGAACGTAAAAGGCTCTTCACTTGCTGCCGGTCACCCGTTTGCAGCAACTGGTGGTCGTATCATTGCGACAGCAGCAAAACTGATTAACCAGAAAGGTTCAGGCCGCGTACTGGTGTCGATCTGTGCAGCCGGTGGTCAAGGTGTGACGGCAATTATTGAAAAATAATCCGTTGACCGATCCAATTAAAAAGCCCCTCAATTGAGGGGCTTTTTTTATGTTTTAGGGATTTGTTATTGGATTATTTTTAAAATATTCATCTACTTTATTCCATGGTGCAGTCGATGCCACACCTTTTACCATATTCTGGTTCACACCCTGACAAAGTGCGCTGTCCGGCGTCAAGTGAAAAGCATTCACATTTGGGTCCATATAAGGAATTGAACCTGGACGGCGCTGGAAATAGAAGTTTAACCAATCGACCATAGCTTCAAAGCCATAATTCGACATGGCCCATGCACTATTATGCCCGCCCCAATGATGACCAAATTCATGTGCAACAATTCGATAGCCAGATAATCTGTAATGGCCATAGAACAACCATGTATCTACCCCCAAGACTGCACCCCCACCTAGACCACCGCCCATATGGGTAATACCAAGATTAATTTCATTGCGGTTAAGAATTTCCCGATAGATCCGGACATAATCTTCTGGCTGAAAGAAACCATTCGGTCCTTCTACCTGACCATGATTGCCAAAAAAATCGTGTCCCATGACTGCTTTATGGTTAAACCATAAGGTTTCAAATTCTGGAGTACTCAGCATATAGGCCAGATTGGTCATCATCATGACCCATTCCCGGGCATAGACCGGCGTAATACGACACCATTTGTTCGGTTCATCATAGGTACCGAAATAAATTTTCCATTTGGCTTTAATCTGGTTCAGCTTTTGACGTGCTCATCAGTCTCAGAGCTAATTTTCAGATCAAAAATATTGCTTGGATTTTGCGTGGTCTGACTCAGACCTGCTAGCTGGATCGAGCCTGTGCCATCGAGCAACGGGAAACGGGATTGATCGGTCAACTTGAGATCAAAGCTGGCATTCGAAAATGGCGTCAACTGATCCAGCTTCGCCAGAATCACCCAGTCTTCTGAGTTTTTAATCTTGGCACGAATCTGCAAATCACGTACAGGGACAGCACTGTAGCTTTTCAAATGCAGGCGATTGCCATTTAGGGTTGCCGATAAAATCTTGTCCATATAGACATAACGCTGGCTGCTATTGGTCAAGGTTTCCCATGATTCACCATCCTGCAAGACACGGCTTCTTTCGCGCGCTTTAAATTCGGTTAAAATCATAGCTTGGTTTAGCTGTGTGGATTTATTCTGTTGCAAGGTCAGCATTGGCAGAATATGAATTTTCTGATTGGCCATGTGTAATAGATTCTGACCATAAATATAAAGATCGCTGGCCTTGGCTAGTCGGCTGCTCTGGTTTTGCCCTTTTAAAATATAGTCTCGGAAGGTATCCACACTTTTATTGGGTAAGATAGACTCCAAGTTAAAGGATTTTTCCTTGTAACTTTCTACAGTGCCATCATTTCGTGACACATAGACCAAGCCATCGTTATGACGATGCATGACTGCCGACAAATTGGTTTCTGTTAAAATGGGCGTAATATTATTTCCATTTTCCTGAATCTGATTGATATCGTGGACATAAGTCATACCATCCGGCAGGCTGGTATACAGATAGTCGCCCATGACCTCCATACGTGCATTACAGTTGCGTGCACAGCCCGGCAAGCTGAGCCGTGCAAATTTGCGGGCCTTTAAATGGTTTTGCGCTGTCACATCACTTTGACGCCAGACATTGATCCGGCCTTCAATATCAGGTACATACACATAACGGTCGTCAGCAGTCACTGCATTGCTATGTACCAGCGCGTAATTAAGCGCATCGCCCCACCATACACCTGTGCCGAGTGCCATAATGAAGTTCGGTTGCTCGCTATTAATATCTAAAACATCAATCCGGTTCGAGCCATAATTGGCCACATACAAACGCCCTGCTTGAATTTCCAGATCATTCAGGCTATCCCATTTTTTGGCCAGACCCGAAATTTTCGTAGGATCAATCGCACTGAGTGCACGTTTTTGTTTTAAGTCATAACGTAAAATATTCGATTCGGCCTGACTATTGGCAATATAAAGCACATCGCCATTCACCACCATGGCGGTGGGATTCCAGGTTTTCAGACCAAAATTCCCTGCTGTTAATTCTGAACCTACATCCAGAACCTTAAATTCCGCAATTTTGCTCAGTTGCTCTCCCGTACTGGGTGATGTCATTGAATCTGGCCCTGTTGGCTGTGAGGTACTGCTATCGCTTCCTCCGCCCCCACAACCAGACATCAGCAACACGATGGACACTGACAAGATCGCTCGTCTAAATAGCATTGAATTCCCCAATAAATTTAAAAATTAAAATAAAAAATCAAAGTCTTATAGCTTAATTTCTAGTTGGATTCGAGCATAAAAAATGAGGACTTGATCAAGTCCTCATCGCTGAATATTTCACCTTTCGCATTCTGAAAAGGGAGTCTGAACTGTGTGGTATTTTTTATGGCATATTTTATGATGAGATTTTCCGATAATCCGGCTGTAGCCCCAGTCTGGCTTCTAGATGATCATAAATCCACTGAAAAATGAAGGTATACACCAAGATACAAAGGGTCAAAGCCAAATCCAGCAGAAAGGCCTGAGCCAGACTCATGTGTAAGGCATAAGCCACCATCGGAATGGTCGCCAGCATCAAACCACCTTCAAAGCCAATTGCATGGGCAATCCGCACTTTAATGGTTCTTTTCAAACGATGTTTTGCTTCAAATTTTTCAAAATAATGATTAAACAGCATGTTCCAGAGTACTGAAGTCACAGCCATGGCAATTCCTAGCATACCTGTGACCTCAAGCGGCATATGCATCAACGTACTTAGCAGGACAGCGATCACGACCAGTAAAATGCCTTCATATAAGGCAGCATGAATCAGTCTTCTTTTGGAAATTAACATATTAAATCAGCTCAATTCATTACATGATGCAAGAATTTTATTTCTTTAAATCTGATTATTCGAGTTAGAATCTATCAATAAAAATGAAAGATTAAAGATATGAATGTTAATCAAGAACAGCTGCTGATGTTTAAAACCGTGATGGAAACCGGTTCTTTCTCTGCGGCTGCACGTCAACTGGGCAAAGTACCTTCAGCAGTCAGCATGGCCATTGCCAATCTGGAAATTGACCTGAATCTGGAACTGTTTCAGCGTATAGGTCGTGAACCGAAACCAACTGCACAAGCGCAGGTATTGTATGAAAAAACCCAGCAGCTACTGGTAGAAATGAACCAGTGGAAACAGCATGCTCAAGCCCTAAGTTCAGGCTTGGAATCTGAATTGAATATTGTGGTAGTTTCAGAATTGCTGCATACGCGCTGGACCGATTATATTGTGTTGCTAGAACAGGAATTTCCTGCACTGCAAGTCAATGTATTCAGTGCACCTCAGGAAGATGCACATCGTATGCTGTTTGAAGGTTCAGCGCAGCTAGCCTTGATGTTTGAACGCGAACAACTGGAAACACGGGAACAGTTTGTGGAATTGAAACGTGAGGTACTGGTGGCTGTAGTCGCCAAACAGCATCCCCTAAGTCAGTTCGATCAAGTCAGTTATGAACAGATTTTGCAAAACAGGCAGATTGTGGTGGCCAGTCGGGATCGCACCATCAAGCCGGAACTACTCTTTTCACGAAATTACTGGCGCACCGACAACCACCACTCGGCTTGCAGCATGATTCAGCAAGGACTGGGCTGGGGGGTTCTGCCACTCGAAATGCTGAATGAGCAGCCACATTTGCAAGATCAGTTACAGGTTCTCAACCTGCTCGATTTCACCCCAAAGTTTGAATATTTTGTTGATCTGGTCTGGAGCAGAGAAACCCGATTAGGCACAGCTGCTCATTTTTTGATTAATCACTTGCGCAAACAACGTAAAACCGGGCATTAATCACAGAAATTCAACGACAGTCTACTTGGTAAACCGGCCATTTATGATATATAAGAAAGCATAAGCAATAACCATAGAACTAGATCGTAATGACATTAACTGCATTAAACCAATTAAAAAACTTGACGACCATTGTGGCAGACAGCAGTGATTTGAGTGCCATTGAAAAATTTCGTCCGCTTGATGCAACCACCAATCCATCGCTGATTACTGCAGCAGCAAAACAACCTGAAAATCAGGCCTTGATTGAAGCTGCTTTTCAGCAAGCCCAGCAAGAAGGCTATGCAGATGACGCTCTGATTGAACGGACTATTGATATTTTAACGGTCAAATTTGGTGTAGAAATCTTAAAACTGATTGAAGGTCGTGTTTCAACGGAAGTCGATGCTTCGCTGTCCTTTAATACTGAAGCTACCATTGCCAAAGCCAAAGAGTTACTGGCACTTTATGCGCAATATGGAATTGACTCAGACCGCATTCTGATCAAGATCGCGTCTACCTGGGAAGGCATTCAGGCAGCGAAAGCACTGGAAGAACAAGGCATTCATACCAATCTGACTTTATTGTTTGGTCAGCATCAGGCCCATGCCTGTGCTGATGCCAAAGTAACATTAATCTCGCCTTTTGTCGGCCGTATTCTGGACTGGTACAAAAAAGCTGAAGGCGTTGAGTCTTACCCGATTGAAAAAGATCCGGGTGTACTTTCGGTTAAGCGTATTTATGAATTTTATAAAGCGCATGGTATTCAGACTGAAATCATGGGTGCCAGCTTCCGCAGTATTGATCAGGTTCTAGGCTTGAGCGGCTGTGACCTGCTCACGGTAGCACCAAACCTGCTGGCCGAACTGGAAAATGATCAGCGTGAAGTGCAGGCCCA
This sequence comes from Acinetobacter lwoffii, assembly GCF_024129115.1. Lineage (GTDB taxonomy): Bacteria > Pseudomonadota > Gammaproteobacteria > Pseudomonadales > Moraxellaceae > Acinetobacter > Acinetobacter lwoffii_T. The sequence continues at coordinate 402,115 of NZ_JAMXXO010000001.1, read as the reverse complement.
ACTCTCAGCCAAAGATATTAAAGTTCAAGGTGAACTCAGCCCAATCAGCCCTGCCGATTTTGAAGCACAACTGAAACAGGATCCGATGGCCAGTGAATTATTGCAAGGCGGCATTGACGGTTTCATTAAAGCCCGTGAGCAACTGGCTGCTTTATTACGTGAAACTTTCCTGAGTACCACTGAGATTTAAAGAAAATTTAGCAAATTTCTCCAAGCCGATGTTGCTATAATGCCGCATCGGCTTTTTTGTTCATGCGAGTTTTTCGTGTTTGGTATCACAGATCTAACGACCTTTATCATTGGAACCACGTTGATTGTGCTACTGCCCGGGCCGAATTCCCTGTATGTCATGTCGATTGCTTCGCGCTTTGGGATTAAGACGGGATATATGGGTGCCTTGGGGGTTTATACGGGCGATCTGATCCTGATTATATGTACAGCATTGGGAGCAGCTTCTTTACTGCATGCCTTTCCGGTACTGTTTATTGCACTGAAAGTTATTGGAGCGATCTATCTCAGTTACTTGGGTATCAAGCTAATCATTGCGGCCTACCAGACTTTCTTTCCGGAAAAGTCATCACAACGCGTCCAGATTAAAAAGACGACTCCAGATACGGTAGAATCTGTTCAGCCCTTTCGTACAGCGCTCACAATCAGTATTTTAAATCCCAAAGCGATTCTGTTTTATCTGTCTTTTTTTGTGCAGTTTGTCGATCCTGCCTATCCTTATCCAGCCCTGACATTCACGCTTCTGGCTGTAATCTTGCAATTGATCAGTATGACCTATCTTTCAATCCTGATTTTTTCTGGTGTAAAACTGGCGTCCTATTTCAACCAAAATTATAAAGTGACTGCCAGCTGTGTCGCAGCGGTCGGGATCCTGTTTTGCGGTTTTGGCCTTAAACTGGCGACTTCAACTTTCTAGCAATGATCGGCTTCAAACCAGTAGACCTTTGGATAAAATTGTTAAAAACATTGTGTTGATACGTGAAAAGCGTATGATTTAAACGCATTTAAAAATAGTGTCATGGATGATGTCAAAACTTTTACAAGATCTCTCCTTTCCTGCCGTCATGGCCGGTTTTATTACCTGCATGATTGGTATTAGTGTTTCCGCCGTACTGGTCATTGAAGCCGCTCAAAGCCTAGGTGCTAATCAGGCACAAATTAGCTCCTGGTTATGGGCACTGGGTATAGGTATTGGAGTTTCTGGATTTTTGCTTTCCTGGAAATATCGTTATCCGATTTCAACCGCCTGGTCGACTGCCGGTCTGGCACTGGTCATTGCTTCTGCCGGTCACTATAGTCTGGGTGAAGCAATTGGCGCTTTTCTGATTTCTGGCATCCTGATTGCCTGTCTGGGATTTTTTGGAATTTTCGAGCGAATTTTCCAGTTTATTCCACAAAGTTTGACCAGTGCCATGCTGGCAGGTGTCTTGCTGAAATTTGGTATCTCGGTCTTTGGCAGTCTGCAACAGTCCTGGGAATTCGTGCTTTGTGTACTGGTGATTTATCTGGTTTCCAAAAAACTGAGTACGCGCTATAGCATCGTGATTACCGTGTTAATGGCTATTGCCCTCTGTCCGTTCTTTATTAATTTTACTATTCCGCAGCTGAACTGGAGTATTGCCCAGCCGGTATGGATTACACCTGAATTTAGCCTGCAAGCTGTTTTAGGACTGGCCTTACCTTTAATGGTGATTAATCTGGCATCGCAATACCTGCCTGGCTTGGCCGTCATCAAAAGTTATGGTTATCCGCCGAAAGTAAATTCTATTCTAGGCTGGACGGGTATTACACAGACGATGCTGGCGCCCTTTGGCTGTTTTAGTGTCAATCTTGCCGCGATCAGTGCGGCGGTCAGCCTGGATGCCCAAGCGCATCCTGATCCGGCCAAACGTTATATTGCAGGGATGAGCTGCGGCCTGTTTTATATTCTGATGGGTTTTTTTGCTGCGACCTTGACCAGTGTACTGATGGCTTTTCCAGGGATTCTGATTACAGTATTGGCAGGCATTGCCCTGTTTGGCACCATTGGCCACAATATCGCGCTGGCTTTTCAGGACAGTCATGACCGTGAAGCAGCACTGATGACATTCCTGTTTAGCGCCTCTAATATCCAGTTTTTTGGTATTGGCTCCGCTTTTTGGGGACTGCTACTTGGTCTGATAGTTTATTTAATGTTTAAGCTTAAACCGCAAGTGGCATAAGCTTATTGTAGAAATGAGGCAGCTACCTTGTCTGCCTTTTTAATGCCCTGCAGTCTGGGAAAACAGGTTAATCACCACCACACCGGAAATGATCAGTGCAATCCCGATAAAAGCGGGCACATCCAGCGCCTGTTTAAAGATTACATAGCCTACGATTGCCGTAAGAACGATGCCTACTCCTGCCCAGATCGCATAGGCAATGCCTAAAGGAATGACTTTAATCACCTGAGACAGCAAATAAAACGCAATACAGAATAAAATGATCACAGCCAGAGATAGCCATAATCGGGTAAAGCCTTCTGACTTCACCAAAAATGTTGATCCAGTCACTTCGGCAATAATAGCCAGTGCCAACAACAAATATGCCCATGAGACAGGATTCATTTTTTAAACTCCAAACAATTTTTCAATGATTGCTGTCGGGACGATCTGACATGATCAATCTTGAGAGATTCATTTTGCACAGTTTTCTCTTCAAGGGGAAAGCTGATGTAAAAAATCCAGGGTTTTGACAAAGGTTTGCTGACTTTCCTTTTTTCCCATAAAAAACTGATATTCATGAATGAGCCAGGCTTTAGACTCTGGATAAAATATTTCAGTCACAGGAACCTGCTGTTCCTTCAAAGCTTTTACAAATGGTAGTGACTGAGTATCGGTCAGAAAATCCTTATTCCCACCACTGATCAGGACAGGTGGATAAGACGGCGTAATATACTGAATCGGAGAAATCTGCTTTAAAAACGCGGCATCATGTTTACGCTCGCCGGTATAAGCCTGAATCAGGTTAAAGACACCCCATTCGATAATTTTCATTTCTTCAGGTGCTGTGCTGGCAAATGCTTCCAAGTCATAAATTCCACAATGCAAGATTAAACCTTTAAGCTGCGTAGGTTGCAGATGAGGCTGAATACCGGATTGGTTGGCAAATACAGGGTTGGTCAAAAGAGCGGCGTAATGGCTGGCCATATTCGCCCCGGCAGAATCTCCGGCCAGATATAAGTTCTGGGCATCGATTTGGTAGGTGTCTGCATAGGTATCGAGAAATTCAAGTGCCTGATTGATCTGGTGTAACTGGCTTGGATAGGTCACTTGTGGCGCAAACTGATATTGCACGGATACCACGTTATAGCCCTGTGCCGCCAGCAGCTTGAAATAACCCCGTGCATGTTCTTTAGAACCTGAAATCCAGCCGCCGCCATGAATCCAGACAATGGTCGGTCGTGGGCCAATACTGGCAATATTCTGCGGCTGATACAGATCCAGAGATAATTTCTGCTGCGGCGCATAGGTAATATTTTGCTGGACGATAACCGCACCAGGCGCATAACGATCCATCACTTTTTGCTGCAAGCCTGTGGTCAGGTTAAAAGCACCGGCAATGACTTTACTGTTCTGTGCGGTCTGACAGCCGGAAAGAATAACTGAACTTATGAGCAAAAGATGAATGGCAAAAAACCTCAAAACAGTCCCCTATACATGATCTAAAAACAGGCTACGGCAGTTTAAACTATCCTGCTGCAAACAAGGACTATTCATCCTCTTATTTTTGATCACTAAAACTGCAATTCCGAGTTTTTTACTCTGTTTTTTTCATCACTTTTACATGAAAAATATTTGTAATTTAATGAGTTTTTTCAATTTTACCGCTTTTTTGCAATTGCACCCGCCACAGCACTGTGCTATCAATAAACCAAGCCTAAAAATCAGACAACCTGCGGAGAAAAGCCATGGCCTATCAACATATTTTAGTCCCAGTGGACGGTTCAGAAATTTCCTTTTCTGCAGTACGACATGCTGCCAAAATTGCCAAGGCATTTGGTAGTCAGCTTTCCCTGATCAGCCTGATCGCAGAAGATCCTTTTACCGAGGCTGATTTCTATTACAGCTCCTCCATCATGAAGGAATATTTTATCGAGGCACATGCCAATGCAAAAAAGGCCTTGAAAGAAGCCACTGCCATCGCAGCCGGTGAAGGTATTGAAGCGCAATCCCGCATTGTCACAGGTTTAGTCAATGCAGAACATATTGCTGAAACCGCGGGTGAGGTGAAAGCCGACCTGATCGTCATGGGTTCTCATGGCCGTAAAGGCTTCCAGAAAATGATTCTGGGCAGCTTTGCACAAGATGTATTGGGTGCGAGTGAAATTCCCGTACTGATCGTGAAAAAATAATCCTGATGCTGCGCATCTTCAAGATGCGCAGTACTTGCTACTTTTACATTTGAACCTCTAGCAAAACATGCTGTGGAGATTTACTCGCTTAAACCACACTCCCCCTTTACTGCAATAATAAATATGAGGAAGCACCATGAATAACTATGATCATCTTCTCGTAGCACTCGATGAGTCCTCGATTTCCTATGCTGCCGCAGATCATGCCCTGGAACTGGCCAAAGTATTTCATAGCCATGTCACTTTACTCAGTGTGATTGCGGTGGATCCCTTTAAGGGCGTAGATTTTTACAAAGTTGCTCCTGCAGTCACAGACTATTTTATGCATGCAGAACAAAATGCGCTGGATCGTTTAAATGAACTGAAACTGAACTTTGTTCGTGATGGCATCCAGGTGACGACAAAAATCCTGCATGGCATGGCGCCGTCAGAAGGCATTATGCAGGCTGCAAATGAATCCCCGACCGATATGATCATTATGGGTTCACATGGTCGTAAGGGTCTGCAAAAACTCATGCTGGGCAGTGTCGCTCAGAATGTTCTGGCACTTTCCTCTATTCCAGTCCTCATCGTCAGACAATAAGATGCTTGATCAAAGCCTGTATGATGCAGGCTTTTAGCGAAGTTTTTGATTTAACTCACTTAAGAATATTTCAGCATCAAGCTGGCTTTGAAATACTTTTTTGTATTCTCCGACCTGCTGAATGGAATGCGGCGTATATTGAATGGAGATTTCAAGTAAGCCATTTTCAGGATTCTTGCTGACATGTACGGCAATAATATGCTGGCTATTTAAATAAAAACCATCTTCAATTTTCACTAACATATCTTGGACAACCTCTAGTAAGCGAATCTGTAGATCCCTTTACCTAGCTTACAGCTTAATAAACAAATACTCTTTTCCGTATAATCATACTGTAACACCCTTTGGTACTTACCTAGGCCTTTAGAGAAATTCAACTGTATTTAAAGCCAGCATTTGAAATAAACAGGAAATAAAAAACCGGATCAGGTCGATCCGGTTTTTTATGAATATTGATGTTATACGCTGAGCATACTATTGAGTGTCTCAGACACATTTTTAGATTTAACCAGTGGCTTTAAGGTTTCAAGCTGTGCTTTCACTTCACTGCGTTGCGGTTCTGCCAAGGTATACCAGCGTGACAATACCTGTAGCAAACGTGAGCCTACAATCGGATTTTTCTCGTCCAGATATTTTGCCAGTCCAATAAAATGCTGCACGCCAAAGCTCCAGGTATTGACCGGATTAGCATTCAGCCCCCCGCTCACTGCACGGATACGGTTAGGCACAGCCAGATCATAATCCGGATGCTGGGTCAGATACGCAATCGTTGCATCCGTTGCTTTTGGATGTGCTGCCTGAACCATAAACCATTGGTCTAAAGACAAGGCTTCATCTTCAAAGCGGCTATAGAAATCTGCCAAAGCTTCTTCTGCTTGTGGTGCATCATTCCAGACCAAGACTTTCAGCGCACCCAAACGTTCAGACATATTCCCCGTGTGATATTGCTCATAGGCTAAATCAAAGGCAAATGCATCTCCCTGACGAGCCATCATCGTCAGCATAATATTTCTTAAAGCACGCACACCCATCGCTTGTGAGAATTCAGATTGCAGATCAGGATCCAGATTAAGATAAGTTTCTTTCGCTGTTTCTCCAAAAGCACGTGCCAGAGTATGTAGCAAAGCCTCACGCTTTTCCTGAATCATGACCGGATTATAATCCTGATCAATACGGCTACCTAAATAACCTTCCGACGGTACATCAAACAGACGTGATGCCAACAGCGGATCTTTCTCAATCACATCCGGCAAGGTATTGAGCATAGCCTCGATATAAATTTCTGCAGGCTGGTCATCCAGCAAGATACGCTCGAGTAAGGTCTGAGTTGCTTGCCACTGGTTAAAACCATTGGTCTCGTATTGCAACAGGAAAGCCAGTTCTTTTTCTGAATAGTCAAAGTCCAGATTCACCGGTGCAGAGAAATTACGCAGCAAGGACACCACCGGTTTTGCTGTCACACCGCTAAATTCGATCGTGGCTTCATCCTGATCAAACAGATACACGCCATCTTTGACGCCATTTTCAAAGAGTGCCTCAGAGTTCAGCGTTAGCTGCTCACCGCTTTCAGCATCAAACAATGCCAAAGCCACTGGAATTGGAACTGCTTTCAGATTCGGGTATTTGGCATGCGGTTTCAGGCTTTGCTTGAAGTGAAGACGATAGATTTGGGTCTCAACATCGTACTCAGCTTTTACTTGCAATTTAGGCGTACCTGGCTGGTTGTACCAGGTCAGGAAGTTTGAAAGATCCACACCTGAACCTGCTGTAAGCGCGGCCACCCAATCCTCAACTGTTACCGCCTGACCATCATGACGGCGGAAATATTCATCGGTTCCCTGACGGAATTTTTCCTTGCCAAGCAAGGTCGCCATCATGCGGTTAATTTCCGCACCTTTTTCATAAACAGTGGCAGTATAGAAGTTGTTAATTTCTACAAAATGATCCGGACGCGGTGGATGCGACAGCGGCCCTGAATCTTCCGGGAACTGATGCGCTTTGAGAACTGCTACATCATCAATACGTTGTACCGCAGCCGACTGTAAATCTTCCGAGAAAGACTGGTCACGGAATACAGTCAAGCCTTCTTTCAAACATAACTGGAACCAGTCACGACAGGTAATCCGGTTACCAGTCCAGTTATGGAAATATTCATGTGCAATGACTGACTGCACTCGCATGATTGCGGCATCAGTGGTGTACTCTTCATCGGCCAGCACGCATGAAGTATTGAAGATATTCAGACCTTTATTTTCCATGGCACCCATGTTGAATGCACTGGTCGCCACAATCATGTAGTTATCCAGATCATAAGGCAGACCATAATGCTCCTCATCCCAACGCATGGAATGTTTGAGCGCTTCCATGGCGATCTTGCATTTTGGAATATCTTTTTCTTCTGCATAGATTTCCAGAGCTACATTGCGGCCTTCCGATGTGACATAAGAATCTTTCATCACGGCCAGATCACCAATCACACAAGCGAACAAATAGCTCGGTTTCTTGGTCGGATCCTGCCACACGGCATAGTGACGATTGGCATCGACTTCACCGGTTTCCAGCAGGTTACCATTTGCAAGCAAAACCGGATATTTCTTATCTGCTTCGACACGCGTCGTAAAGACCGACAACACATCTGGACGGTCTGGATAGAAAGTAATTTTACGGAACCCTTCTGGTTCATTTTGGGTCACAAACAGATCTGAACTGGCCTGATATAAACCTTCCAGCATCGTATTACTTTCGGGGTGGATTTTAACCACAATTTCAAGCAACACTTGATCAGGTGCATTGGCAATGACCAGCTGTTCAGCATCCAAGTGGTAGTCACTGGCATTCAGGGTTTGACCATTTAACTTAATCGATTGCAGCTCTAGATCGCGGCCAAGCAGAACCAGATCGCCAGCAGTTTGGCGCTGCATCTCCAGCTTGCTGCTGACCAGACTGTGGTCACTATAGACTTGGATATTCAGGTCGATGGAATCAACAATAAAGGAAGGTTTTTGATAGTCTTTTAAATAAATGGTTTGATCCGCTTCGATCACCGGGTTTGCCGCAATATTCATGTCCTGTCCTAATCTTTTATCGTGTTCGACATTGTTCATGTCAAAATCATACGCCAAGTTTTAAACGCTGTCTGTGCATTTGTATTGTTAGATCTAATATGGGCATTTCATGCACCACTTTCAATGCATTCTGCCTAATTGAGCAGCACTCGACTCTACATAAGAAATATCTGTGCCATAAAAATAGTCAGGATCATAATTTCTGACATTTTCATAAATAACTGATTTAAAAATATATAATTTTATTTGCTGAGTACCGAATAAATTCTGATTAATAAATGAGCACACTTCTTGCTACAGTTAAACTGTGTTTTTCCACACTTCCAATGAAAGAATAATGATAACGATGATGAGGTGAGCCATGTATTTAAAACAGCATGTTGTACGGATCGAAAATATCAAAACTTTGCAGACCCTGGATCAGGCCAATATTGACCATAAAGTGATTGCCCTGTTGATGAGCTGTGAAGGCATTCCGCTTCAGGCCCATGAAGTGACTGCCATTCTCAACACCTACGATGCACTCGGTGCCAAAAAAGTGCCCTCTAAAAAGGTTCAGGCCTTAATTCATGCCAAACACCGCGGCGAGGAGGACGACACATTACCCTGCCCGGTTTAAAAAACGTCATTTCATGTTTTTAAAATCAGAGCTACTTCGGTAGCTCTTCTCTTGTTTGGGTGACTAATTTTGATTTAGAAAAATTGCACCAGTCCACTACGTTTGCATCTCATCAGCCGTGTATAATCAAATGCCCTTCCATTCTAGAGTTGCTCGCGACCATGGTATTCAGTGTTCTGCAAAAACAGCTTGATGAAAGTACTCACTGCCCATTGTGTAAGGCATCGATGTATTGGATTGAGGCAGAACAATATGATCAGGAGCTGAGCTATCATGAATGCAGCCATTGCCAGCATCAGCTTTACTCCGATCAAAAGCACAATTGTTATTGCGAACAATGTCTGGCGCAGCGTAAACGCATGCTCAAGGAAGTCCGTTTACAGGAAAACCGTCAATATCATAAAAAACAGGATCGGCCGGTTCTTGAGCTGAATCAGCTCAGTTTTATTAATAAACTGTTTTTACTCGCGATTCTGGATGAGCAGGTTCAGGAATATAGCCAGCACCGCGAATATATTGACTGGCATCAAATTCGATATTATTCCATCAGTCCCAACTATCTGTTTCAGCATGGTCTGGTAAAAATCCTAATCAGGGATCAGGTTCTGATTCCCAAAGATCTCCAGCAGGAAAATCAGCATTATTATATTAATGTGCGACTGGATGGTTATTCTGAACCGACCCTGTTCAGTATCACCCAGCAGCTGCGCAACTGGTTTTATCAAAACCTGAGCCAAGGTGTGCCCTTTAAAAGTGCAGATGAAGTCAAAGATGCACTCTATTGCCTGCTATATGAAGAAATCATTCAGTTTGCCCAATTCTATTGCCGTAGCTGGAATGTGCAAATTGCCGGAAATCAGAGCTTTCAGACCTTTTGCTATCGTCTTTTGGATGTACTGGCTGTGGGTCAGATTTATTATCTGGTGCAGACCGGGCTGGAATATCTATATAAACAAAAAGCCCTCAAGCCCCGCAATGAAAACTTTATTAATACCAATCTGCTGAAAAAAACCTTGCAGCAGTACCGCGAACGTTCAGTTACAGAAAAATGGGAAACCTCTACCCTGCCGCGTCCACCGCAACTGGCATTCAGCAAGATGAGCGAAATCCTGTTTTATCGGTTTTTGGGCTATGATGAAAATATCTTCTTTCAGCCGGTGTGGCGTTCGTGGCACAAGATCGAACCTCGCCTGAAATTTTATTCCCAGAAACGTTGTATGCACTGCGGCTCACAGGAACTGTCGGTGGATTATGATGCCAGTGACTATGTCAGCCTGTTCTGTCGTAGCTGCAAGCATCAAGACCATTATTTTACCCGCTGACCGAATACAACGAATCTTTCTCCTATTCTAAATGACCACGATGACTACTTCGATGCAAGCATTACAGCAAACACTTCTGGACCAGATCTGTGAAGCCTGGTTGAAACTTCAGCAACAGCAACCCCTGGTGCATATCATGACCAATACGGTGGCCAGCAACTATGTCGCCAATATTGTACTGGCTGCACATGCTTCTCCGGCCATGATCGACAATCCTTTTGAAGCTGAAAGTTTTGCCAAGATTGCAGCAGCAATCAGTCTGAATCTGGGTACACCAACTACCGAGCAGGTTCAGGCGATGCAGATTGCTGCGAAAACTGCACATCAATTGCAAAAACCGTGGGTGCTTGATCCGGTCGGTTATGGAACAGTTCTGCGCTGGCGTTCTGGCGTCGTAGATCAGTTGATGCATTCCCAGCCTACGATTTTACGAGGCAATGCTTCTGAAATTGGTGCTTTGGCCGGTAAGCAGATTGAGTCCAAGGGTGTAGACAGCACGGTAGACAGCGCAGATGTTTATTTACAGGCGCAAACTTTGCTGGATGATTGTGAATGTATCGCGATCTCCGGTGAATCCGATTACATTATTTCTAGAGACTATCCTGTGATACAGGTGTCAGGTGGTTCTGCTTTACAGCCCCGAATCACGGCAATGGGATGTGCACTCGGTGCACTGATTGCTGCCTATAGTGCGGTGACCTCTCCAACCCTCGCTGCATTAACGGCACATGTACATTTTGCCATTGCCGGACAATTGGCATTCGAACGCGCACAACAGTTAGGCAGTTTTAATGTCGCCTTTCTGGATGAAATCCATCAACTCAATACTGAAACAATCCGACAATACGCCAACTTTAAAATTCTGCCAGAATCCATTTAGTTTACGGGTCACTTCATGGGTGTTTATTCTCTTTAATAGATAATCATCCCTATTTAGGGCGTGTCATCAATTAAGCCATATCATGATTGAGGCAAGGTAGATCGCTGACAGGAAGTTTTGAGCCAATTTATCATAGCGCGTAGCAATACCTCGATACTGCTTGAGCTTGGCGAAGAAATTCTCGATCAGATGTCTTGCCTTATAAAGATGTTGGTCATAATCACGCTGATCAATCGCGTTACTTTTGGATGGCATCACGACTTGACCATTGATCTTATGAATCGGATCAATCACTCGATCCCTGGAATTGTAGGCTTTATCCATAAGCCATGTTTGGCTTAACGATAAGTCCAGTAACACATCGGCACCGTTCAAGTCATGGGCCTGCCCGGCAGTGAGATAAAATCCTGTTGGGTTGCCTAAAGCATCAGTACGGGCATGAATTTTGGTACTTAAGCCACCTTTACTGCGTCCGATCGCCTGTTCTTTTTTTTCCGGCACTGTGTTGATGAGCGCGCACAATGGTTGAGTCCAGCATGGCATATTCATTATCACTGTCATGTGATAGCACTTCAAAAACTCTCTGCCACACGCCTGTTTTAGCCCAACGGCTAAAACGGGTATGTACGACTCTAAAATCACCGAACCGTTCGGGTAAGTCTCGCCACGGAATACCTGAACGATAACGATAGAGTATTGCCTCAACAAATAATCGGTTGTCTTTGGCGGTTACTCCAACAGTACCCGGCCGTCCAGGCAACAGATCCTTGATCCGTTCCCACTGATCATCTCTTAATGCATAGCGTTTAGTCATGAAAAAATAATGAGGACAGATTAGATTTTCTCAAGCTAATTGATGACAGGCCCTAGATTGATCCTACTCATTTGCTTTATTGATCTCCTTAGAAATGTTCTGTCTAGCTCTTTCGGAGATCATTTTTGAGTAATTCTATTCCGGATTGAGCAGGCTTCATACAACTTATCTAATGATTTTCATACAAACGGTTTCCATTTTACTTAAGATCTGTTTGCATCATGCAAATCTAGTTCATGTGAATTGTAGTTCAATTTTTTGTCGGTATTTAAACATGACCTTTAAGTTTTGATTAACAGGTTACATGAATCAATATTTGAAGCCTGATCATGCTTACTTTTGATTGCTGATTTGACTTTTTCGGTTTCAAAATCTCAGCACAATACCCGGATATTCAGCTCAATCGGGAACATGACTAATAGTATGAATAGACTGATAAAAATCCGTTCAAACAATGAGCTAACTTTCATTTCAATGAATCAGCTTTATAAATATGCATTAAAAAAGCCAGCTGTCACCAAAGCAACTGACTTTTAAGATTTGAACAAACAAAGTGTTTAAAACACCTGTTTAACCTGCGTAATGAATGCTGACCGACTTGATACGATTGCTTTCAATTTCAGTGACTTTGAACTGAACACCTTGATAATTTAACTCGGTACCCACTTCAACCGTACTGTTGGTTTTATCCAGAATCAAACCCGCCACACTGATATAACCAGCATCTTCATCAATCAGATCAATCATGCCAAGTTCCAGCTCAAGCTGATACAAGTCTAACATGCCCGATGCGATCCAGTGCGTATCATCCACTTTCACCAGATCCAGCTGTTCGTCTGCATCCGGGAATTCACCAGCAATTGCTTCAAATACATCCAGCGGTGAAATCAGACCCTGTACATTACCAAACTCGTCACTCACCAAGACCAAAGAACCTTTAGAAGTACGCAAGGTATTAATCGCGTCAATAACTTTCATCTTTTCAAAGATATAAATTGGGCGATGACGTTTAATCAGTGCTTTTAATTCTTCCGGCTCTTCCAGTACATCCAATAATTCTTTGGCACGTACTACGCTAATCACCTTATCTAGGCTACCGCGACATACCGGGAACAGACTGTGTGGAACAGACAGAATTTTTTCACGGATCTGTTCTGGGTTATCTTCTAGATCAACCCATGAAATCTGACCGCGCGGCGTCATGATCGAAGCAACTGAACGCTCTGCAAGGGTAAGCACCCCACCAATCATATAGCGTTCTTCATCTGCAAAGGTTTCTTGTGCCTCATTATTTTGACTGTCGGTCGTCTCTAGCTTGCCACCCATTAACTTCAGGATTGAGTCAGCCGTACGATGACGCAAAGGAATCTTAGATTCATGTTTAGCAGCATTACGCTGACCGAACTGGTTGAATGCTTCGATTATGATCGCAACACCAATACCTGAATAGATATAGCCTTTAGGAATATGGAAACCAAAACCTTCTGCAATCAGACTGATACCAATTAAAAGCAGGAAGCTTAAACACAGAATCACCACGGTTGGATGGCGGTTCACAAAATTGGTCAATGGTTTCGATGCCAGTAGCATCACGCCCATTGCAACAATCATGGCAGCCATCATGACATAAATGTTGTCGACCATACCAATGGCGGTAATTACTGAATCTAAAGAGAAAACAGCATCTAAAACAACAATCTGTGCAACAACAGCAGTGAAACTTGCATATACCACATTGGTAGACACTGTGACTTCAGGTTTACCTTCAATCTTTTCATGCAGCTCAGTAACGGCCTTATACACCAGGAACAAGCCACCAAATAACAAGATCAGGTCCCGACCAGAGAAGGTCCAGTTAAACACAGTAATCAATGGTTGTGTCAAAGTGACCAACCAGGCAATGGCAAATAACAGGCCTAGACGCATGAATAATGCGAGAGACAAACCAATAACACGTGCTTTATCGCGTTGTTCAGGAGGAAGTTTTTCAGCCAGAATGGCAATGAAGACTAGGTTATCAATACCTAAAACAATTTCAAGAATAATAAGAGTAATTAAACCTACCCAGATTCCGGGATCTAATAAAAATTCCATTAGAGAATGACCCCGTTCGAGTAAGCTAGAAATAGAGATGGAAGATCAACGCACGGCGAGGGATCCATTAAAATTTAACCTATGCAACTTAAGACTATTCCATTATGCATAAACTGAGTATTTTGTAATGTATTAATTTACAAAAAAATTACATGATCATGATTTTATTGAGACTTTTATGATCAACTGATTGATGCTGAAACTGATTAATTTTAATTTTTTCTACATCATTTATTCAAATTGAATTAAAAATAAACAGAATTTAGTTTGATTAGACCATTACTTTTAAGGTCACTTAAAGATTAGAGCATAAACTATTTTTTTATTGAAAGAACAATCACTTAAAAATATAGCTGTAAATAATCATTTACTATATTGACTAAAACCACTCAATCACCCTATATTTCTTAAATCGATTAATTTATTGAAATACAATTATTTGCATTAAAACCTATTCAGACAGGCTGCTTAAGAACAATAAAAAGTCTTGGAAAACATTTCTACTCACGAAATACATAATGAGGAATTAAATTTATACAAAATATTATCGCCTTTCATCCGATTTTAAAGAACAATCTTCGCGCCAGATAAGGCTCACATGCAGAACTGATCAACTCCTTGGGATGTTAAGCAAAACTAAAAAGTGTTAGCGCTTTAACATTTTTAAAATAAAGGTTGAAATATGCATAAACTTTTTCATAAAATGAACGGGCCCTAGAAAAATAAATACAAGGAACATTTCATGACTAAGAAATATGCAAAATTTTTGCCGTGTACGGAAGAATTTAATTTAGAAAACTTTCCATATTATTGGGTAACTCAGGTTCATGCTCAATACGTCGTTAATGTCGATCATGCACTAAAAAAGTATGGTGTTGACAATTCCCGCCGCCGCATCCTTCTTGCACTAAAAGCCAAACCGCATGCCAGTGTTTCTGATTTGTCAGAGATGGTTGTTTCTAAAATGTCGACCACGACTAAAATTGTCTACCGCTTAAAAGACGAAGGTCTGGTTGAAACCTATTCATGTGAGGATGACGCACGGATTACCCGAGTATTTTTGACTGACAAAGGCATGCAAATGACACATAAGATCAATGATCTGACCAATGTCGTACTGGAACAGTCATTTGAAGGCCTGACGCCTTTGCAAATTGAAAAAACCATGGAAAGTTTACGTCATATTTTCAAAAATTTAGCTCGTTAAAGACCTACTTTTTATTTTAAATAGACGCTGGCGAATTGGCGCATACTTTATAATAATAAATAATTCG
This sequence comes from Acinetobacter lwoffii, assembly GCF_024129115.1. Taxonomy (GTDB): domain Bacteria; phylum Pseudomonadota; class Gammaproteobacteria; order Pseudomonadales; family Moraxellaceae; genus Acinetobacter; species Acinetobacter lwoffii_T. The sequence continues at coordinate 387,083 of NZ_JAMXXO010000001.1, read as the reverse complement.
CCAGAGCTTTCTAAAAATCAAAAAAGTTCAGTTGTGGACTGACTTTTTTGATTTTTTCTTTTGGTACATGTGAGCATTCAAAATCTTCTACCGGAAAGCCCTCTACAAAGCTACGAATATCCGGATGCCTTAGCGTTAGCCATTCTTGCAGTCGCTGCTGTGGAATCACAATAACCGAGCGTTTGATATTACCCGGCTCATGAAACTCCTTCATCATGGGATGGTCAATTGCATCCATGGTAATCATACTGGCAGAGCGTACAATTTCACCTTGTACCCGAGCAATCTCATACACAGCTGCAATAAAAGTCGCCTGACCATCTTTACGTCTTACACCCCAACGCTGCGGTTTATTGTCAAAATATTTGGACTCATAAAATTCCGATACCGGAATGACGCCAAAATGACATTTGGCGGTGGCTTCAGCGAAGGTGGGCCTTTGCAGTAAGGTTTCATTTCTGGCGTTATAGGTCTTGGTGCCTATAGTTTTGTCTTCTGCCCATTTCGGAATGAGTCCAAAATTCACAGGACGCCATTCCAGTCCTTGAGCTGAATGAAACAAAAGCGGTGTAGCATAATTGGGATAAACCTCCTCTGGATATTCAAAAGGAATTTCTGGCAATCCCAGATTATGCAACTGCTCTAAGGTTAAAGGCTTAAAATTGGCGCACATGGCTCATATATGTAAATCATTCGACCATTAGATTATACCGTGCTGCCAAGTCGAAGCCTGTCGTATTTCTATAGTTTTAGGCGTGTTGACTGTTATGAATTCGGGACAGTCAACCAATGTGTCCGGGTAAATTCCTCAAAAATCCAGCAGCCATTAAAACGACCCAATCCTGAATTTTTCTCGCCACCAAAGGGTGCATTTGACTGGTCTGCAACACTAATGCCATTAATATGTGTCATCCCAATATCCAGTTGTGCCGCAAACGCGCAGCCTCGCTCCATGTTTGAGGTACATACTGCACTGGATAAGCCAAACTCGGTCGCATTGGCTAGGTTTAAAGCATGTGCTTCATCCCGGGCTTTTAAGATAGGTAAAATCGGACCGAAGCTTTCTTGCTGCGCCAGATCGGAATCTTCCGCAACATCAATAAAAATATGCGGAGAAACCAGATTCCCTTCAATTCCTCCTTCATAGACCAGTTGCGCGCCCTGCTCGCTGCCCGTTTGAATGATCTGTTGATGCTTTTTAACCTGACTCTGGTTAATGATCGGACCGATCATGGTATCTTCCAGATTTGGATCACCCACCGGAATCATTTTGATCCGATCCAGAAGCTTATCTACATAGGCATCATAAATAGAGGCATCGACAATAACCCGATTGGTACTCATGCAAATTTGTCCCTGATGCATAAAACGCCCCATCAGCGTCAGTTCAACTGCTAGATCAAGATCGGCATCATCCAGAATGACCAAAGGCGCATTGCCACCCAGTTCAAGTGCCAGACGTTTGATGCGGGGACTAGCCAAGGCTTTGCTACCGACACTTTTCCCCACTTCAGTCGAACCGGTAAATGAAATCATTTTCGGCACTGAATGCTCAACAAAATAATCCCCGATTTCACTGCCAGCACCGGCAACAATATTCAGTGTACCTGCAGGCAAACCTGCTTCTTCAAATAGCTTGCCGATTAAGGTGCCGCCAGTCACCGGCGTATCACTGGCCGGCTTCAATACAACGGTATTGCCACAGGCAATTGCAGTAGCCACTGAGCGTAAGGATAAATGAAATGGAAAGTTCCATGGACTAATGACAGCAATCACGCCTAAAGGCTTACGCAAAACTAAACTTTTACGTGCTGGATCTTTGCTTTCCAGCTGTTCAGTTTGGATCTGATCTGGAAAAGCCAGACTTTCCAGAATGATGCCCAGAGCAGCATCTACCTCAACGCCAGCTTTAATACGTGTACTGCCTGATTCAATAATCAGCCAGTCAATGATTTCATCACGACGCTGCTGAATAATTGTGATCACATTTTGCAACACTGTCTTTCGTACTTCAGTGGAATTCAAAACACCCTGCTGAAAAGCCTGCTCTGCTGCGGTATAAGCACTGTCTACATCGACAGAACTGGCAGCTGCCATGCTAAAAATTTCGCTCTGGGTATAGGGATTGATATTTTTTATTGTTCTGGTTGAAGTACCGCCTTGCCACTGGCCATGAATAAATTGCTGATCTAAATTTTGATATACTGTTGTCATTTTATTGTTTCCTCGCATGCTTTGCCCCACTTTAAGAGTTCGGCTGGAAAATTTCTAGTCAGAACGACAGCGGCTTACCATTAGACAATAAAAAAGCCTCCGAAGAGGCTTTTTTAAGCTAGACAGGATTAGTCACCTGTATAACCTTTTAACTTTAAACGCGCTGCGTGCAGAAGCGGCTCGGTATAACCTGATGGCTGCTCACCACCTTTAAAAATCAGGTCAGATGCTGCCTGGAACGCAATATTGTTGGCAAAGTCAGCAGACATTGGCGTATACAGTGGATCATTGGCATTTTGCTCATCCACAATTTTCGCCATACGTTGCATCACTTCTTCTACTTGCTCACGACTTACGATACCGTGACGCAACCAGTTCGCAACGTGTTGTGAAGAAATACGTAGAGTCGCACGATCTTCCATTAAACCGACATCATTGATGTCTGGCACTTTAGAACAACCTACACCCAAATCTACCCAACGAACGACATAACCCAAGATACCTTGACAGTTATTTTCGAGTTCTTTGGTTTTTTCTTCTTCAGACCAGTTGGTGTCTTTCGCCAATGGCGGTGTCAACAAATCATCCAGAGATAAAGGTTGAGTCGACAATAGCTCTTGCTGACGGTCTGCAACATTAATCTGGTGATAGTGAATCGCGTGAATCACCGCACCTGTAGGTGATGGAACCCATGCACAGCTCGCCCCCGCTTCAGGATGTTCAGTTTTGGTTTTGTACATGTCAAGCAGCATGTCTGGCTTTGGCCACATGCCTTTACCAATCTGTGCTTTACCACGTAAACCTGCTTGCAGACCAATCATCACGTTACGGTTTTCATAAGCCGGGAACCAGATTTGGCCTTTTACTTCGCCTTTACGAACGAATGGACCAGCTTCCATAAAGGTATGGATTTCGTCACCAGTACGGTCCATGAAACCTGTATTGATGAAGATAGTACGATCTTTGGCTTGTGCAATACAGTTCTTCAAGTTCACAGAAGTACGACGTTCTTCATCCATAATCCCGATTTTTAAAGTTTTTGCAGGTAAGCCGAGTGCCTGTTCTGCACGTTCAAACAATTCAACGGCAAATGCCACTTCTTCAGGACCATGCATTTTCGGCTTAACGATATACATTGAACCTTGACGCGAGTTCTTGATGGTGTTTTCACCTTTGATGTCTGCAAAAGACAATAATGGCGTAACCAATGCATCCATGATGCCTTCATAGATTTCTGCGCCATCTACCAGAATCGCAGGGTTCGTCATTAAATGACCAACATTACGTAGCAACATCAATGAACGGCCGTGAACTTTAGTTTCACCACCTTCTACATTTTTGAAAGTACGGTCTTCATTCAGTTTACGGGTAACAGTTTTACCGTTTTTCTCAATAGACTCCTCTAAAGTACCTTTCATTAGGCCTAACCAGTTACGGTAGCCTTCCACTTTTTCTTCAGCGTCAACGGCTGCAATCGAGTCTTCCAAGTCCTGAATGGTCGTAACCGCAGCTTCAAGAACCACATCTTTTACACCAGCGGCATCAGTTTGGCCAATCGGGCTGCTGGCATCAATTTGCACAATAGCGTGCAGACCATTATTTTTAAATACGATTTCAGTCGGTGCTGAAGCTTCGCCATTGTAGCCAACGAATTTAGCCGCATCTGCCACAGTTGTTTTTGAACCGTCTTTTAGGGTAACAACCAGTGCATTAGCTTCAACTGCGTATTGAGTTGCGTCCGCATGCGAACCTTGTGCCAGTGGGAAAGTTTCGTCGAGGAAATTCTTGGCAAATGCGACAACTTTTTCACCACGTTTCGGGTTATAACCTTTGCCTTTTTCCGCACCATCTTCTTCAGAGATGACATCGAAACCGTAAAGTGCATCGTACAAAGAACCCCAACGTGCGTTTGCAGCGTTCAAGCAGTAACGTGCATTACGTACTGGTACCACCAACTGTGGACCTGCCAGTATTGCAATTTCTTCGTCTACATTTTCAGTGCTGATTTGAAAATCTTCTACTTCTGGTAACAAGTAGCCAATTTCAGTCAAGAAAGCTTTGTAAGCTTGTAATTCAAATGTGTTATTGCGGTGCCATTCATCAATTTTCGCCTGAATGTCATCACGCTTAGCCAAAAGTGCTTTATTTTTAGGGCTAAGATCAACAACGACTTGTTCAAAGTTTTTCCAGTATGTTTCGCTGTCTAAACCAGAACCTGGTAGTGCTTCATTTTCGATGAAATCGTAAAGTTCTTTAGCAATCGCTAACTTGCCTTTTTGAATACGTGCAGTCATTGTCTTTCCTGATATTGCTACTTTTTATACAAGAGATTCTAGTATACCGATTAAAATCTAGCTGAATAGTATTATCACATTGCTAAATACTGAGCATTTTTTCCAATATGAATACCCTCATAAACATATTTGATATTTCTCAGTTACAAATAGATATCATTCTGCTAAATACCCTAATGACAGTGTATAAAGTTTTCGAAATGTAGAAATTAGACTTAAGTTCAGATTTTCGAGTAAAAATTATGCATTTTAGTTATACACGATCATATTTAGATCAAGATTAAGCCATGTTTGATCAGGCTTGTCGATAATTTAAGTACCTATTTTTATAAAAAAAAGCGCCAGTAAATAACCAGCGCTTTTATTCTTACTCTCCGTTCACGGAGGCGATTTTCTCAATCTGGCGATGTTCAGAATTCAGGTATTCATCTGACTGCATTTCCAGCAAACGGGAACGGGTCCGTTCAATTTCAAAGGCCAGTTTCTCACCCTCGTAAATATCCACGATATTATCTTCCGAGGTTAAGAGCAACTTGACGCCGCGGTCATAAAATTCATCCACCAGATAAATAAAACGGCGTGTTCCATCATTCAGGAAATCGGTCAGGTGCGGCACATTGCTGACCAAAACCGTATTATAAATATTGGCGATTTCAATAAAATCAGCCGGGCTTCGTGGTTTTAAACACAGCTCAGAAAACTCGCACCACAATACATCTTCAGTATGTGACACGGTTTCAACAATACGGTTGTTGATAATAATCGGCTCTTCAGAACAGGTCTGTGTCTGAGTCAAAGCGCTAAAACGTTGTGCAATCCAGTTTTTATGATCATGGGTCAACGGGAATTTAAACAGTTGTGCCTGTTTTAGAACCCGTAGACGGTAATCGACTCCGGCATCAACATTTAATACCACACAGTTTTTCTTGACCAGTTCGATGGTAGGCATAAAACGGTCACGGTGAATGCCGTTTTTATATAAACCGTCCGGTGCGATATTCGAAGTCGCGACCAAGGTAATACCGCGTTCAAACAGCTTCTGGAACAGATCACTCAAGATCATCGCATCCGTCACATTGGATACAAAGAATTCATCAAAACAGATGATGACGGCTTCTTTATAAATCCGATCCGCCACGATATCTAGCGGGTTACGCTGTCCGGATAATTTGTTTAACTCACGATGCACATGCTGCATAAAATGGTGAAAATGCATCCGGGTTTTACGGCGAAACGGAATCGAATCGTAAAACTGATCCATGAGCCAGGTTTTGCCACGTCCTACTCCGCCCCACATATAGACGCCTTTGGGAGATGTCTGACGGCGAAAGCGGCGAAATGCTTTTTTCGATGCCTTAAAACGCTGAATCAATTCCAGCCAGACACGATTCAGTTCATGTACTGCCATTGCCTGTGCTTCATCAGGCATAAACTGTCCCGAAGAGATCGCTTGTGCATAACGTTCTGCAGGAGAAATCGGACTAAAAGCGGTGCTGTGCTGTGAATTAAAATCGGACATAGAATTTCGTACTATTTGGGATCAATTTAATTATAGCGGAGTTTAATCAACACGCTATAACACTTTGGCATAAACAAGCTTAGGCTATTTTATATATTGCCGAGGACTTTGCCCAAACCAGCGTTTAAAGGCATGGTTAAAAGCAGCCGGCTCGGAATAGCCTAATAATTCTGCAATCATTTCAATCGAATACTGTTTGTATTCAATCAGTCGCAAAGCTTTATCTTTAATAATTTCTTCGCGAATCTGCTTATAACTGGTATCACACTGCTGTAACTGATGCCGTAAGGTTCGTTCCGGGATATTCAGCGCCTGTGCCGTTTCAGCCATGCTCGGCATCAGGCCGCTTTGGATCTCCAGATAATCCTGCACGCGCTGCACCACAGTCGGCGTCTGCTCATCCTGTTGCAAGCGTTCCAGTTCAGCCAGACATTTGGCTTCATAGACAGCAAAAGTGACCGCATCTGCAGAAGGAATTTTAATATCCAACACTGCTTCATCAAACCAGAATGCTGCCCGAGATGCATCAAACTGTACCTGTGTTCCATAATAATCATGGTAGACCTTTAAGGTATTCAGATCTTCTGGATAGGCAAATGGCAACTCGATCCGCAAATCAGGTTTGGATAAGCCCATCAATTTGTAAATTTCCCGGATAAACTTAAACGTTCCGGAAATCTCCGCCTGTGCCAGCAACATTCCCAAATGATCATCCTGCTGCTTTGCTCGATAACACAGCGCGCTATGATGCTCGCTTTGCTGCAAATCCAACTGACCGGTCAAATGGGTCAACTGCTGAAAACGGATCACCTGGTTCAGTGCATCGCGTACTGTAGGACTGGTCACCAGCAACATGAGTAAGGGACCATAACCTGCCAAAGCATAATGCTGACCAATCAATAATCCCTGTTCAGGTTGGATTTCCTGTCCCACCACCTTAAGCACATCATGTTCCAGACTCGGATGGATCACCGAACTTGGATCAAAGGCATCTACACGCAGCCCAATGTTTTGCAGTTTCTGATCGACTTCCATGCCAGCCTTGCGCATCCCTTGAATCAAATACATCAGACTGAGAACAGAACGTTTCATAACCATACAAATACAATGTGATTGCTCTAGTTGTACTATAAAAATAATGTGTCGGCTATTGCCGTTTAGATCAATTTTCTGTCTAATCACCAGGGAGCAAATTACGATAAATATCCAATATTAAAATAAGTAAGGAATGTAGTGATGCTAGATCATGCCACCGCTACACGCTCCCCCCCTCATACCAAAGTTGCCATTATTGGAGCTGGTTGCGGAGGGATTGCCATGGCAATACGTTTACAACAGCATGGTATTTATGATTTTATTATTCTTGAAAAAGGTAGCGATTTTGGCGGAACCTGGCGGGACAATCAGTACCCTGGAGCAGCCTGTGATGTGCAATCACATTTATATTCCTTGTCATTTGCACCGAAAAGCAATTGGTCCAAACGTTATGCGGAAGCACCCGAGATATTTTCTTATATTCAGGATCTGGTGACCGATTATAACCTGCGTGCTTTTTGCCGTTTAAATACCGAAGTACTGGCAGCACATTACCAGGCAGAACGCTGTCTATGGCAATTACAGCTACAGGATCAAAGTATCCTTGAAGCCCAGTTTGTTATATTCGCTTCCGGACCTTTACATATTCCGCAAATCCCAGATATTCTCGGTATTGAGAAATTCCAAGGCAAAGTCTTTCATTCTGCGCAATTGGATCACACTTATGACCCGACTGGCAAAAATGTCGCATCGATTGGAACAGGTGGCAGCGCCATTCAATATATTCCGGAAATTGCCCCGAAATGCAAACAACTGTATGTCATGCAACGTACTGCGGCTTGGGTCATTCCTCGGGATGAACGTGCCTACCCGAATCTTGAAAAGAAACTCTTTAAAAAATATGACTGGTTTAGAAAGCTACACCGTGCCCGCCTGTATTGGTCAAATGAATCGCGTGTGGTACCGATTGTCAAACCGGGCATTATGAAATTCACCCAAAAACTGGCAGAACTATTCATTAAATATGAGGTCAAAAACCCTGAATTGGCCAAGAAACTAACTCCCGATTACATCATGGGCTGCAAACGTATTCTGGTTTCAAATAAATACTTCCCGACGTTTAACCGCCATAATGTGGAACTGGTGACCGAGAAGATTCAGGAACTGACTGAACACAGTATCATTACACAAGATGGAAAAGAGCGGCCGATTGACTGTCTGATTTATGGCACCGGATTCATTACCGATCCACGTATCTATATGAAGAATTTTCAATGTACCCGGGCTTGATGGCGTAGAACTGAATGAAATGTGGAAACAAGGTGCTGAAAGCTATTATGGAATTTGCGTGAAAGACTTTCCAAACCTGTTTCAGTTACTGGGGCCAAATACCCTATTGGCACACAATTCTGTCATTTTTATGATTGAGGCACAAGTTGAATATATTTTGCAATTGATGCAACTGGTCGATCAATCCCAAAGCGATGCCATTATGGTTAAAGACCAGGCACAAGATACATTTAATCAGCAGGTGCAACATATGTTTGAAAAGACCGTGTGGCAATCTGGCTGTGTCAACTGGTATCAGCAGGAAGGTGGCAAGAACTTTGCCTTATGGCCAACTTATACCTGGAAATACTGGCTCAAAACCAAAAAGCCAAATGCCAAATGCCAAATGCCAAATGCCAAATGCCAAATGCCAAATGCCAAATGCCAAATGCCACAGATTATCGATTATTGAATAAAGTCGCCTAAAAGCTTTTACCATCTGACATCAAGCGGTGGCATAATTTATAGGTAATTTTTTCAATCCATTAAATTTATGCAATCGCTTTGGCTTATCTTTCAGCTTCTATTCTGTCTAGCACTCGGTTTTGCCATGGCAAAACAAATTCCGCTTTCGATTATTAAAATCTGTTTCAAGCTATTGCCCTATTTTAGCTATGTTTTATTGATTGCAATTGCCTTTGAATTTTCACAATTGGTAGATGAATTGCAGCATCCTCTCCAGATTTTGAGTACGTCGATCAGCATTGCCTTTCTGACCTCGCTCGGTGCTTTTGCATTTTGCTATCTACTATTTAAATGGGCAGGTTATCCTCCTAGTTCCGGTCGGGTATCCGTCGACCTGGTGCTTAAATCCCTACTGAACATGAGCTATGCCTTTTTGGCTCTCGCAGGCGGATATTGTTTACATACGGGCTTGAATCTATTTGATCTATCCGTGCAAATCAGCACCTGGCATTTGTTGCTGGTATTTATGTTCATGATTGGCCTGGATCTGGCTTATTCACCTTTAGATCGTTCCTGGTTAAATTTTAAAATTCTCTTAGTTCCGATTGGTTGTATTTTTGGTTCATTATTTGCAGTCATGCTTTATTCATTCTGGAACACCGACATCAGTCTAAAAGATTTGATCATGCTGTCACAAGGCTATGGATTTTACTCAATGTCAGGTGTTGTCGTAACAGAACTTCGAAATGCAGAACTCGGCAGTATCGCGCTAATGAATGACCTGTTTAGAGAAATTTTTGCCATCTTACTCATGTATTGTATGGGCTGGAGATACCCAAGATCCGCCATTTCCGCAGCGGGTGCAACTGCGATGGATGTGACTCTACCGATGGTTAAACAGGCCTGTGGGCATGATTTTATTCCACATGCCATGGTCAGTGGTTTTATTTTGTCACTGTTAGCACCAGTCATGGTGAGTGTACTGGCAGCGATTTAATTACTTTATCACTTTCTCAATCTCACTAAATTCCTCTTTTATAAAGAGGAACTCTCCTCCCTGATTCAGTTTAAAAGCAGAATTTTAAAACGAAGCACAAGCAAGTAGGCCGAGAGGGCTGACTAAAAACTTAAATCAATATCACTTAAGGCATCGCCTACTGTTTCAATAACATCCGAAGCAAGACTGATGGCATCAGATGCCAAACTGACCACATCGATCCCCGCTGTCCGATCTGCTGAGCTTGCCTGCTGTTGTTGCTATTCTTGTTGCTTAAGCTGTTCTGCCTGTTGAATATTTTGAATCACGTCATTCTGTACTTTTTATAATTGTGGTTCAGATGAAGTCATCATTTTTCCTTTTTATTTTATAACCATTTTTTCAATATATAAAAAAAGCCTTTCAACTGAAAGGCTTTTTGTCATTCAAACGGTATTAAAGCGTTGCCAAAATATCTTTCAAAGTCTGACGCATATTTTTAGACTGGGTAATCGGGCGACCAATTACCAGATGTGTTGAGCCATCTAGCATTGCCTGTTTCGGTGTCACAATACGTTTCTGGTCATCTGCATTCGACCCTTCTGGACGAATGCCGGGTGTCACTAATGCAAAGTCTTTTCCAATCGTTTCACGTAACATTTTCGCTTCTTGAGCTGAGCAAACCACCCCATCTAGACCACTGTCTTTTGTCAGTTGTGCCAGACGTTTTACATGCTCATTTGGCTCAATATCCAGACCAATATCTTTCAAGTCTTCACGGCCCATTGACGTCAATACAGTCACTGCAATCAACTGAGTTTTATAATTACCCGCTTGTAAACGCTCTACACAGGTTTCCATCATCTTGCGGCCACCTGAGGCATGCACATTGACCATCCACACACCCAAATCTGCTGCCGCGCATACTGCCTGTGCTGTTGTATTTGGAATATCATGAAATTTCAGATCCAAAAATACATCAAAGCCTCTATCTTGAAGCGCTTTGACAATGATTGGACCTTCATGGGTAAATAACTCTTTACCAACTTTAAGTCGACACAAGGCAGGATCTAACTGTTCTGCAATGGCTAAGGCATCAAATTGGCTTTTGGCATCTAGTGCGACGATGATACTCAAGAGATTACCCCTTCATATAGGCAAAAAATAAGCCCATTATAATGGGCTTTGATTTTCATTGGTAATATCTAATACAGTTTTTTCATGCCGGGTATGGGCTGCTGCTTCAGCGGCCATTAACTTGGCTGTATTCAACTGTTCCTTACGTAGATGTTCAATGTCTTTACGCAGTCGTTTAATTTCCCAATTCGTCTGAAAAACCCGGAAGATCTGAACGCCCAATAACAGGCCCAAAACGACACCTAAAGATAACGTGAGGAGAAGTAATAATCCCAGGCGCATTGCGGGAACTTGAGTAAATAACAAGTCCACTGACAATTCGGTACCGTTTTGCAAAACCAAAGCTAATGAATAACCAAACAGTACCAATAAAAGAATGACCAGAACGTAACGCATGAACACCCCGCAAAATATTTACAATTATTTTTGTGCAGACTCGTTCACAGCGTCACGAAGTGCCTTGCCTGGTTTAAAGTGCGGAACTGCTTTTGCAGCCACTTCTACTGATTTACCAGTTTTAGGGTTACGACCTACGCGCGGTTCACGGTGATGCAATGCAAAACTACCAAATCCACGAATCTCGATACGATTGTCAGTTGATAATGCTTCTATCATTTGATCAATCATAATTTTAACTGCTTCTTCCACTAAAGGCTCAGCCAAATGCGGATTTTTTAACGCAATACGCTCTATTAAGTCAGACTTATTAAGTGCTTCAGTAGTCATCTGCGACCTCTTTAATTATCAAGCTACTTGGGATCTATTTCCCGATAATAACCTGTTTAAATACAAAACGGTAGCGCAATAATTAAATACTACGCTACCGTTTACAGTATTTGTATAAAAAGTATTAGTTAATTTACATTAACAATACAATTCAAACGCTTACTTAGTTGCCCATTTGAGCTTTGATCAGGTCACCAATCGTCTTAGGACCATTGTCTTGACCAGCAGGAGCTGTTTTCAAGTTAGCAACTGCTTCTTTCTCTTCAGCTTCGTCTTTCGCTTTGATAGACAAGTTGATTGCGCGAGATTTACGATCTACGTTGATGATCTTCGCTTCAACTTCTTGACCAACTTCAAGGAACTTAGTTGCATCTTCAACGCGGTCGCGGTTAATTTCAGATGCTTTCAGAGTCGCTTCAACTTCGTCAGCTAACTTAACAGTCGCGCCTTTAGCGTCAACTGCAGTTACAGTACCTTTAACCAACGCACCGCGTTCGTTAGCAGCAAGGAAGTCATTGAACGGATCGTTGTTCATTTGCTTGATGCCAAGGCTGATACGGTTGCCTTCAGCGTCTACAGAAAGGATAACTGCTTCAACAGTGTCGCCTTTCTTGTAACGACGAATCGCTTCTTCGCCTTGTTCGTTCCAAGAAATATCAGACAAGTGAACTAGACCGTCGATACCGCCTGGCAAACCGATGAAGATACCGAAGTCAGTGATAGATTTGATCGTACCAGAAACTTTTTCGCCTTTGTCGTGATCTTTAGCAAACTCTTCCCATGGGTTAGCACGAGTTTGTTTGATACCAAGAGAAATACGACGACGTTCTTCATCAACTTCAAGAACCATAACATCAACTTCGTCACCAATCTGAACAACTTTAGATGGGTGGATGTTTTTGTTCGTGTGATCCATTTCTGAAACGTGTACTAAACCTTCAACGCCTTCAGCGATTTCAGCGAAACAACCGTAGTCAGTCAGGTTAGTTACGCGCGCTTTAACGATTGAACCTTTAGGGTAACGGTTCATGATCGCTAACCATGGATCTTCGCCAAGCTGTTTAAGACCTAGAGAAACACGGTTACGTTCGCGGTCGAATTTAAGTACTTTAACAGTAACTTCTTGACCCACTTCAACAACTTCTGAAGGGTGCTTGATACGTTTCCAAGCCATGTCAGTGATGTGAAGAAGACCATCAATACCGCCAAGGTCAACGAATGCGCCGTAGTCAGTAAGATTTTTGATCGTACCAGTAACTGTTTGACCTTCCTCAAGCTGAGCAAGAAGAGCTTCACGGTCAGCTGAAGATTCAGCTTCCATAACAGCACGACGTGAAACAACAACGTTGTTACGTTTAGCGTCAAGTTTGATTACTTTGAATTCTAACTCTTTGCCTTCTAGGTGAGTAGTATCACGAATAGGACGAGTATCAACTAAAGAACCTGGAAGGAACGCACGTACTGGACCGATGTCAACAGTGAAACCACCTTTAACTTTACCAGAGATAACACCAGTAACGATTTCGCCGTCTTCAAAGATTTTTTCAAGTTTAGTCCAAGTTTCTGCGCGTTTAGCTTTTTCGCGAGAAAGAACTGTTTGACCCATACCGTTGTCAAGTGCTTCAACAACTACGTCTACAGTGTCGCCAACTTGAACTTCAAGTTCGCGCTGTTCATTTAAGAACTCAGCACGGTCAACAACGCCTTCAGATTTAAGGCCAGTGTCAACAGTTACCCAATCAGAGTCAATGCTTACTACAACGCCCTGGATAACTGCACCCTTTTCAACGTTGAGGTTTAATTCGCTTGCTTCAAAGAGGGCTGCAAAAGATTCGGTCATGATATTTCCGATAAAGTCAGCGGTCTTGGATCAGACAAGGCCGGTTTAATTAAGCATCTACATAGTCCATATAAAACTGATCAAGCTATGCGTTTGCTGATAAAATTGGGTTAATTTGCTAACTGCTGATCCACATAAGTGGTCATCAGCTGGAATACTTCATCGATATTCAAATCTGAACTATCGATAATGTAAGCATCATCCGCAGGCTTGAGTGGAGCGACAGCGCGTTCCGTATCTCGTTTATCGCGAGCGATGATATTAGCTAAAATGTCGCTTATTTTAACATCCAGCCCCATGCCCTGCAACTGCTTTACACGTCTTTGCGCGCGTGATTCAGCCGAGGCCGTCAAATATATTTTTGCCTGAGCATTCGGGAAGATACTTGTCGCCATATCACGTCCGTCTGCTACCAGACCAGGCGCCTGTGCAAAGGCATGCTGACGTGAAACCATCGCTGTTCTAAGCTCAGGAATTGCTGCAACTTTTGAAGCAAACTCTCCTACCCGTTCAGTTCGAATAGTTTGGGACACATCTTCACCATCCAGCCACACCTGCACCCCGGTGTCGGTACTGACAAACTGGATATCTAAATTTGTTGCGATTTGTACGCATTCTGGCAATTTCGTGTCTAGCGAATCCAGCAAATCATGGTGATGCAATGACAAACCCAAAAGGCGGTATAAAGCACCAGAATCCAATAAGTGAAACTGATAATGTGCAGCCAGTTTCGCTGCTAACGTGCCCTTGCCAGACCCACTTGGACCATCAATGGTAATAATTTGAACTGTCATTGCTTTCCCGTTGTTGTTTAAACAGATTTTGCGAGTTTTGTCAGGCCTAGTTTAATCGCTGCCTGTAACTGTGCAAGGATTAATTTACTCACAAAAGGCGCACGTGCCTGCAATTCAATCGTATAAGTTACTAACGTTTTGTCATCAGCCAGTGCTTCAAATTCAATAATGCCTAAATGATGCTTGATCAATGGATTTTTAATAATCTGATATTCGATGCGATTATTTGGCTCGAACAAGGTAATTTGTTCTTTCAGCGGCTTCACTGGACCCACACCCATTGCACGTACTGAACCAAGTCCATCAGGATATTCAGCATCCGCAGAATCCTTGATCCGCTCAACCTGCATCGGCGCGAAGGCAATATTATAGGTGGCATGCTTAGACATTAAATCAAAGACATCATCAAGCGCTGCCGGAAATTCTTTTTTTACTTGAATGCTGTTCATTATTGTTCCTGAAGATTGCAGATATTTGAAAGTAAGCAAATTTTAGCGGATAAAGCAGATTTATTTCTGCGTATTTAATAACTTTTCTTGTAACTTGAGTTCTCGTTTCTGCTCGCGGCGCAACTTAAAAAATGCACTCAGCTGTTCAGAACATTGCTGCTGCATGCAGCCTGCCTGGAAAGGAAATACGTGATTATAATAACCGGTTTCAAACAGTTGACGCGCACTCACCAATGAACCCGCTTTCGCTTCAAATGCACCAAATACCACTCGCGAAACCCGCGAATGCACCAGTGCACCGACACACATGGTGCACGGCTCAAGAGTCACATAGAGCACCGCATCATCAGGTAACCGATAATTTTGGATGTTTTGACAGGCATCACGTAGTGCAACAATTTCGGCATGCGCAGTCGGATCATTCAACGAGATGGGCGCATTAAATCCTTGGCCAATGATCTGATTCTGACTGACGATAATTGCCCCCACAGGAATTTCTCCCTGTGCAGCAGCAAGTGCAGCCTGCTCGTAAGCACGCTGCATCCAGTATTCATCTGTAAATTGTGTTTCGGACATTGAAGCTTAAATCACACCATAATGCTTGAGCAGCTCATTCCAGCTTTCAATAGTCGTAACTGGAGGATTCCCAGACAGGATCCCTTTCAAGCTCATATCTGCACCTTTTTTCCACTCAGGACTAAGGTCTTTGTCGACCAGACGTGCTCGTACACCCTCAACAAAGTCATGATGACGAATTTTCCAGTCTGAGATCTGAACTTCCAGTTCGAAAACTTCATTCCAGGAATGTATCTGCTTACCCCATTGCCACAATAGCCAGGTCAAGGCTGCAGTAGTTGGCGAACCTTTTTTCAGGTTTTCACTGGCCTGACGCAACCAGTCACTGCGTGCGTCACTCAGGCCAATAATCGACTCATAATCATGCTCAAAGTTGATGCCACGGCAAACACTATGAATCACGTCCAGAGAGTTTTGTAGCGGTCCCGGGCCTACCGGACGGTGCATACTGTTCAGGGTGTCATCAATGGCACGGAAGTCACCCGCAGGATAATGCTCCCAGTCGATATTAATGACTTTATCCAACACTGAATCACGCTGTGCATCACAAATATGCGTTGCCCAACCAATCCCATAAGCACCCGCAGCAGTCATGATCGAACCAGTCAAGCCTGTGAATAAACCAATCGCACCACGATCCGCCAGAAAGCGGGTTGCACCCACATCTGGATACAAACCGATATTGATTTCAGGCATGGCCAAACGTGAATATGGCGTCACTAAACGGAAAGGTGCTGCCATAAACAAGCCCAGGCCACCGCCCATCACATAACCTTCACCCCAGACTAAAACGGGTTTGGCATAATTATGCAGTAACAGATCGAGTGCATATTCTTGTTCAAAGAATTTATTGGCAGCCGCGACTTCATCATTAATCACTAACTGACGCAGCTTACGCACATCCCCACCCGCACAGAACGCTTTCGGTGTGGTTGAATCCAGCCAGATGGCTTTGACGCTATCATCATGATGAAAGTCCTGAAATACTTCCAGAAGTGCGGAAGCAATCGATTCATCGAGAGCATGCAAAGATTTCGGGCGATTTAAACGAACGATACGCCAACCATTGTGCGCTTCTTCAACAATCAAATCCGGATGATAATGTTTAGTAAGGGGAGAATATTTCATGCGTCCAGCTGCCAATCTATAGGCTCAATGCCATGTTGTTTGAGGTAGTTATTCGATTTTGAAAATACTTTACAACCAAAAAAACCACCACGGTTTGCTGCCAAAGGCGATGGATGTGCTGCCTTTAACACGAGATGCTTGTCTTGATTAATGCGCTGTCCTTTACGCTGTGCGTATGCGCCCCAAAGAATAAAGACAATATGTTCACGCTGTTCATTTAATACATCAATGACGTGATCGGTAAATTCTTCCCAACCGCGCTTCTGATGCGAAGTCGGCTGACCTGCTTCGACGGTCAGTACTGCATTTAACAGAAGCACACCCTGCTCTGCCCAATGCGTCAAGTCACCATGCTTCGGTCTTTCAACCCCGAGATCAGCATGTAACTCATGAAAAATATTACGCAAAGATGGTGGTAATGCAACCCCCTTTTGCACGGAAAAGCTTAATCCATGCGCCTGATTTGGGCCATGATAAGGATCTTGCCCTAAAATTACCACTTTCACCCGATCTAGCGGTGTGGTATTCAAAGCATTAAAAATCAGATGATTGGGAGGATAAATGATTTTATCTGCTTTTTTTTCTTCAACAAGAAATGCTTTTAATTCATCCATTTTCGGACTGAGCAAAAACTCACTCAATCCATATTTCCAGCTTTCATCCAACTGAACTTTATTCAGCTTGGCCAGTTGCTGTTCATTTAAAGACATTCTTCAATCCTAAATCTATGTCAATGGATTTAAAGTCACGCAGACTTTAAATCTGTACCTGTAAATCTACTGTAGGGTTATGAAATGGTGTGCCCTGTTTGAGCTTGGCAAACATGTCCGGATCTGTCCATTCAGCTTGCACCTGTTCAGAGAACTCAAGTTGCTCCAGACTCAAAATTCCCATCTGTTCATTTTGAATATCTTCTAAAAAGCTTTGTGCATAGCCGGTATCGGTTTCATGCACAATCACAGAATAGACTTCGACATCGCCTTCACCATTTTGAGTCACGGTCGATGCCAGCACCTGCTGTGCCAGAAAGAAGAAAATACGTGAAAACTGTTCTGCTGATGGCGATACCGGCAAAGACACCCAGCGCGCACTGAAATTCTTGCAGGCCTGAATATATTCCGGATCGTCATTTTGCCAAAAGCAGATGGCATGATCGAAAGAATCAAAGAAATCCTTAATCACACCTTTAAGCAGACCAAAGTCATAGACCATTTGACCATGATCTAGCTTCGAGGCTTTTAGCAATAACTCGACTTTATAACTATGGCCATGGATCGAACGCTTACAGCGATCTGACGTGCAGTTACGCACAATATGAGCATTCTCAAACTTAAATAACTTACGAATTAACATATGCCGTAATGTCGTCAAAAAATAGGTGAATTAATTTTGATTATAAAGCAAAAGTAAAGCTTTGAGGATTAATTTTGCTGTTTAGCATGATAGGGAAAAGGCATCAGCCCGGCATTTGCGCTTATCCAGCCTGTACAATTCATGAGCTAAAATTAAAATGGCGCCATGCTACGGTAAGCGACATAAACCTGTTTGTCCTGACGAACCAGATCGCTGCTAAACTGGCGCTTACGCTCACTTAAAACCACTTCGATTCGGGCTTTAAAATAATTGGATTGCACCCCAAGCAGACTGTTAAACAAATTACGCCTGTCCGCATCGACCTGAGCGAAAGGCTCCAGTGACCACAGATCAGTCACATTGGAAAAGTGCTCCAAATTGGCCTGACGCTGATCCAGCAATTGCTGCACTGCATTCACATCCAGCTTTTCATCCATACTAGCCAAAAGAAAAGCTGAAGCGGTATTAATATTGACCAGGCTCTCCTGCACCGGTGCAGTACTCAGATAAGGTGCTATCAGCTTATATTTATTCTCTTCAAAACCGCGTACTAGCTTTAATTCTTCTACGCTGTGAAATTTTGCATTCGGTGGCAAAGCAGCATTGGGCAAGCTCTGATAATAGTTAGATTCGGCGCCCATGCCCCCACTGACCAGCTCGTCTGCATCCTGCCAGTCAATGACTGCTTCACTGAGCTGTTCCGGCAAACTGGCACGTTTTAGAATCAGCTCGAACCATGCTTTGGCATTTTCATTGACTGCGCCTTCGGCAGTAATCAGGCTATTTAAATTAAACTTGCCTGATTCATCCTGTATTATTCCGGAGACATAACCGTCATCTACCGGAAAAGCTGGCATGGGCTGCGCCCAGGTTTCCTGCAGATGGTCGACCTCTGCGGCATTTTCAGCATCATCGACCAGCAATTCAGAAAAAAAGGCCTCAGCACTTTTGGCATACATTAAGGACTGGTTTTGTCGCATCAAATAGGCAGTGCTTTCAGCAGTTGCAGCCTGACGCTGGGCAATCGTGGCAGCCAAAATAGTCGCTAGCGCTACCATCACCAGAATGGTAATCAGTGCAATGCCCTGCTGCTGCTTGATCATGATCGTTTTATTCATTTTCATTTCTTATTATTCTGAGCTGGGTTGACCGGTGTTCTGAGTATCAAGCAAAAAGTCCGTATTTAATAAACTAAACATCCATTCATAACTGACGCCATTCACGGTTAAATTGATTTTAACCCCTTTAGGCAACCTTTGCTTCTGCTCTAACTGATTCAGATCAGTAGAAGCATCTGGCCATTGCGTGAGCTCATTCGGATTGAGTACGACGATCTGGAATTGTTCCACTTCCGACAATAAAACACTGGATTCGGGCTGATCTTGACCTGTCTGATTCAGGTTCCGGTATTTCAAGCGATAAAGTTTCTGCTCATCAGCTCGATACTGATATTCAATGCGCTCATCTGGGGAAATCCCCTCTTCCAAAGGGTCAGTCACTCCAGTTTTACTGAAATTAAAGCGTCCGTTCTGTAGCACTAGAGCCGGCTGAATATCGCCATTGATATTGGCCGTTAAGGGTACTGCCTGTACGGTATCTCGCAGAATCTGCTGATAGGTTTGCTGTAACTGACCTAAACGCTGTTCATGAATCACATTCTGATCTTTGGTTTTGACAATATAATCAAAAACTTTCCAGCCCAAAGCAGACAGCACCGCAAAGATCGCAATTGCGACCATTAATTCAACCAGGGTAAATCCTTTAGGCTTCATGGAGTATTGTTCATACGATGATTAAAGAACATCAGGCTGGTGATACCAGATTCCACCTGACCACTGTCCTGATTAACCAGACTCACCTGCAGCTCGATCCGTTGTACATTCGGACTGACCGTCGGTTCGCTGCGCTTGTCAATCTGCCAGGTTTCACCTTGCTGGGTCAGCTGTTTGGAAGCCGTCCCTTCCATCCATTCCTGATTAATTTCCATTTGTGCCACTTCATTTAAGGCAACAAACTGTGCTTTGGTACGTAGAATGGCATTCGAGGTCGACTGGGTATATTGAATCGCGACTTTGGTCAGGGTCATGGCTGCGGTCGCAAAAATTGCCAAGGCCACCATGACTTCCAATAAGGTAAAACCTGAGGCACGATTAAGTCGAGTAACACTCGACCGTGCCGCAAGTCCGAAAGCTATGCTTGAGGAGCAGCGATAAACGAAACAACGTTTCGTCCGAGCGCAAGATGAAGAACTCTGTTCAGAGTGCACACGATTAAGCCGAGTAATACTCGGCCTGATAGCACCAAATCCAGTATTCTGCTTGAAATATCTAGATTTCATTGATTTTACCCAGATGATCAATCTCAATCGCAGCACCCACTTCACGGTCTTCCAAAAAGAATTGAATCCGCACCGGTTTGACTTCACCATTGCCGAGCCAGATCAGTTTAGGTGCATTAGCCTGAGTCAGATCACGATTTTGTGCATTGGTATAACGCTGCTGTTCCAGCGCCTGCATCTGAAAGGACACATGATCAGGTAAATTACGCAATTTGAAATCTGCATAACTCTGCCATTTCTCATTTTGCAGGTTCTGTTCAGTCTGCGCTGCTGAACGATATTCTATAATTCCATAACGAAATGGCGTGACATCTGTTGCTGGCCGAACGTCAAGCGCGAGTATTCTAGACTGGTCATTGGCCTCGCGTAGCACCCGTTGCAAGTCTACTAATAAAATTTCCCGTGCCTGCATTGCTTTGCGCTGATCGACACCACTGGTATTGAGCAGCACTAGTGAAGCCATAATCCCCATAATCACAATCACCACCATCAATTCGATTAAGGTAAAGCCACGAACTGCACTGTGAGGTGATCTGATCATAGGACAACCTTAGACAAACTGGTCGGCAGAATGCACCTGCTTGGGCAAAGCCAGCGCCTGATCGATATAGGCCACACGCAAGGTATCGCGTGAACCCAAGTAACGCTGATAGAAACTGGAATTGAGAATTGCGGCTGCACCATGGGTCAGCGACCAGATCGACGCTAGATAATCGCGTACCGACATGCGGCTGTTGATCGATGCCAGATAAGTTTCTGTCATACGGATAATCAGGCGTAAGCGCTGTTTGCGCACCTGATAAAGTTCGCTAAACAGGTGCTGGATTCCAACCCCAGTCGTCGACAGGCGTTCTTCAATTTGATGAAACAGCACAGTACGTTCAGGATGATGCAAATGATGCAGCATAAAGAAGGCCAGATGTTCAGGAAAGGCTTTATCGCTATCCTGAATCATTTCCAGCAACATGCGCTCATTTCGGATAATCAGCAGCATGTATAGTTCATCTTTACTCTGGAAATGTTTATAAAGTGTCCCTTTGGCCAGATCAAGCTCGGCGGCAAGCGCATCAAGCGTCATTCCTGCTTCACCATTTTCTAACAGGAGTTGCTCTGCTACTTGAAAAATCAAGGTTTCTCTTGCTCGAAACTGAGCTTGACGATCCATCTTCACCCTATAAACTCTCTTTGTACTTTATATAACTTTATTTACTTTAAATTCAGAAGATTTTCAAAGTTCTGATTTGTGATATAAGCCATTTCTTCCAGTGACTTATCATATACATCGCAAAGCGCTTTGGCTACATAAGGAACGTATTTAGGCTCATTAGATTTGCCACGATACGGCATTGGCGCAAGATAAGGACTATCGGTTTCAATCAGCACACGATCCAGCGGAACCTGTTTGGCGACATCACGCAGATCCTGCGCATTTTTAAATGAAACAATTCCGGAAAATGACACATAATAGCCGCAATCCAGTACCGCTTTAGCGGTTTCCCAGTCCTCGGTAAAACAGTGCAGAATGCCATGCGTAGATTTTTCCGCGCGAATAATATCGACGGTATCATGCTTGGCGGAACGGGTATGAACAACTACAGGTTTTTTGGTGATTTGTGACGCATGAATATGCCGGGCGAAACAGGCCTTTTGCTCTGCAATAAAATCGGTACTGTGATAATAATCAAGACCTGTTTCACCGAGCGCCCAGACTTTCTCCGGTTGTGCCAGCTCGACCAGATATTCAGTCGTGGCACGCGCCATGGTTGCAGCATCTTCGCAAGGATGTACGCCAACGGTATAGCCGACATCTGCATGACGCGCGGCAATTTTGGCCAGCTCGATATGATCATCCAGATCGACCGAGATACTCATGAATTTGGAAACACCGGCTTCACGAGCCTGAGCCAATGCTTGGTCCAGATCACCATGATATGGTGTCAAATCAAGCAGGGTTAAATGACAATGAGTATCTACAAACACGATGCGTTCCTACCAAGGGTAAATTAACTACATAGTGTAACTTTTACGTCCTTCAGATTTAAGACCCGCAACCAGACGATCTGCTTCATTTTTGAAATAAACGCCTTTTTCACCGCTTAACTGGATGCCAAAGCCTTGGGGCTTGATGCCATTCTGCTTTTGCGAGACCCAGATGACTTTACCAGTTAAAGGAATTTTCTGGGTCTGGTCAGGCAAAGTTGTCAATACAAAAACTTCTTCGCCCAGTTTGACCGGCTGCTTGGAAGGAATAAAAAGCCCACCACCCACAACATAAGGCATATAGCTGGCAAACAGTGTTTCGATGTCAGGAATATTGGCCTGAATAATACCGCCCATACGTGGTTGCATGTGATTTCCCCTTAATTAAAGATTCATCAGCTTGATAAACAATTCATCAATAACCAGATTGCTTTGGACATTCTGCTCGAGGTATTGCTTGGCTTGCTGAAAATCCTCATAAATTTTAAAAAGTGCTTCTAATGAATATTGTTCGGCAAGCACATTGAATTCAAGGTCAATGTTTTTCACCGTCTGATTTAGCTTGACACAAATTAAATCGGACAACAAGTATTCAAACATTTGAGCAAATTCACCAAAACTCAGGCTTTTATTCCATTTGGTCGCAATTGCCAGTGGCATATTTTTTTGAATGACCAGTTTTTGCCAGTCTTGCAGGAATTCCTGACGCAGTGGCAGCCAGGCACTTTGTGCAACCTCTAATGCCTGTAACGGCATCTGATTAGACAGGTTCATCAATAATTGTTGCTGGCTAGAACCTGCATCCGGGAGCTGATTCTGGACATAATCGCTAAATTGTTCTGCGGAAATTCGATCCAAAGCAAAATGCTGCAAACGACTGCGGATGGTCGCGGGCAATTTTAAATAATGATTCGCCAGTAAAATAATCACCGTATTATCACCGGGTTCTTCCAGTGTTTTAAGCAAGGCGTTAGCAGAGGCAATATTTAAGGCTTCTGCCGGCTCAATCACAATTACACGCCAGCCATCTACAGTCTGTTGCACAAAAGGCAGAAGATCACGAATCTTCTCGATCTTGATTTTAGCATTCTGTTTTTTATTGTCTTCATCGGTACTGATATGCACATAGTTGGGATGGGTATCTGCCTTTAACCATTGGCAGCTACTGCATTCACCACATGGCCCGGCAGGCTGACGATTCAGGCATAACACCCAAGCCAGAAACTGTTGGGTAAACGCTTCTTTGCCACAGCCTTTTTTTCCATAAAACAATAAACCATGCCCAAGCTTGGGAAAGCGTCCGGTCAGGGTTTCCCAAACCTGTTGCTGCCATGGATAGATATGTGCATTGACATCAAAAGGCATGTATTTGACTCTTCTTAGGCAAAATGGGAAAGATCCATCTGATTCAGGCGATCCAGATCTTCCTGAGTATCTACCCCTGGCGGCAAATTGGCTTCAGCCACCGCAATGGCAATACGGTGTCCATTTTCCAGTACCCGTAACTGCTCTAGAGATTCCAGTTTCTCCAGCACACCCATTTCCCAGGTCACATATTCTTGCAACAGTTTTACCCGATAGGCATATAGGCCTAAATGACGATAGGCCTGATCATGCAGTTTTGGTTCAGTCAGTTTCGCACCATCACGGTCATAAGGAATGGTAGCACGGCTAAAATACAGTGCTTGCTGGTGTTTTGACATGACAACTTTTACAATGCTGTCACGTTTGAATTCATCCAGTTGATGGATCGGCTCACATAGCGTCGACATGGAAGATTCAGGCTGATCTTCCAAGAGTTGAGCAACCTGTTTTACCAGTTGCGCCGGCAGTAAGGGTTCATCCCCCTGTACATTGACAATAATGTCCTCACTGGCCCAGCCTTTGATTCGAGCCACTTCACTCAAGCGGTCTGTGCCTGAAGGGTGATCCGCCGAGGTAATGACAACATCAATGCCTTCAGCACGGCAAACGGCAGCAATACGCTCATCATCAGTTGCCACACACAGATCATCAAAACCTTGCACTTTCTTGGCTTGATCCACTACCCGCAGAATCATGGGACGACCATGAATGTCCAGCAACGGTTTACCCGGCAGACGTGAACTGGCGAAACGTGCAGGAATAACAATGTGTTTCATAATGAATGAGCCTTAAGAAATTTGAATACCGTATTGTTGTAACTGTTGCTGCAAGACTGTATAGCAGGCTGGCGATAGGACTGCATCGACTGGCACCACCCAGATATCCTGTTTAAAATCTGGATATTGTTTAAGTAGCGCCATAATTTTTACTGCGTCTTTTTCAGTGGTAATAATCGGATTGTTATCATCGAACTGTAAATCTTCAATGTCATAGTCATGATGGTCTGGAAACTCATGACACTGAAATTGTTCTATGCCTAAATTTTGCAAGGTCTGATAAAACCGCTGTGGAAAGCCAATGCCGACTACCGCATAAAAAGCCGCTTGAGGATCAAAGATTTTATTGTTGTCCTGATTAAGCAAATAAGGCTGTGATGCAGCCAGATGCATATGCAGTTCAGAGCTTGGGTTAGCCGAATGCTCAATTACGGTTCCCGTTTTCAAACGGGTCACTGGTTCACGTAGATAACCTTCTGGAAGCAGTTTCTGATTACCCAGACCGCGATTATTATCCAGCACAATCCACTCAATCTGGCGATTCAAGGCCCAATGCTGCAGGCCATCATCACAGATAATCATATCCAGCTCATGTTTCTGCAATAAGAGTTCAATACTTTTCTGCCGGTTGGGACCAACTGCCATCGGCACACCTGTTGCCTGCACAATCAAGGCAGGCTCATCTCCGACAATCTCCGGCAAGGTATTAAAGTCGACATAGGCAGGAAATGGACCTTGGCCGCCATAGCCTCGACTGATCACGCCTACCCGAACATTTTTCTCGGTTAAATAATCCACCAGATGAATCAACAAAGGTGTTTTACCGCTACCACCGACTGTGATGTTACCAATTACCATAACGGGAATTGGTGCACTATAACTTTTTTTAATGCCTTTTTGATAAAGCCAGTGATTGCTGACAAAACCCAGGCGATACAACCATGACAAAGGACGCAGCACCACCAGCCACTTTGCCTGTGCATTCCAAGCATCCTGAATGATTTGTGCTAATGCCATGAGTTACTGTTCCTCAAAGTTACGCTGATGCAACTGATAATAAGCACCATGTAGCGCAATCAGTTCGGCATGACTGCCCTGCTCAACAATACGGCCCTGATCCATAACCACAATACGATCCGCGTTTTCAATCGTCGATAGACGATGTGCAATTACGATGGTCGTACGGTCCTGCATGGCTTTATCAAAGGCACGCTGAATAAAGTATTCCGACTCGTTATCCAGCGCACTGGTCGCTTCATCCAGAATCAGGATAGAGGCATTTTTCAAAATTGCGCGTGCGATCGCGATGCGCTGACGCTGGCCACCAGACAGGTTTAAACCCTGAGCACCCAGCTGAGTATTATAACCTTGCGGTAGTGCCATAATAAAATCATGCGCATAGGCTGCCTTTGCTGCCGCGATAATATCTTCATCGGAAGCACCTTCGAGCTGACCATAAGCAATATTTTCCCGCACGGTTCGGTTAAACAGTACTACTTGTTGGTTCACCATGGCAATCTGGGTTCGTAATGCGGTAATTTCAAAATCTTCAATCGGTTTCTGATCCAGCAGGATCTGCCCAGAAGTCGCATCCTGATAACGCACCAGTAGATTCACCAGCGAGCTTTTACCGGCCCCAGAACGACCGACCAGCGCCACTGTTTCACCGGCCTTCACCTTTAAATTAAAATCATGAATGGCATGATGACCATCATCATAAATCAAGTTGACATCTTTAAACTCGATATCGCCTTTCAGGCTATCCGTTAAAGTCCCGGTATTTTTTTCTTCAGGCATATCCAGCAATTCAAATACCGAATGAGCCGCAGCCATACCACGTTGAATTTTTTCATTGATATCCGTCAAGGCTTTGATCGGTCTTGCCAGCATACCCGCCGCAGTAATATAAGCGACAAATTCACCCGCAGAGGTGTCACCCAAGATTTGTGGGCGCAAGGCAATAAACATCACGATACTCAGTGAAATGGACATGATCAACTGCACGACAGGACTATTCAACTGTTGCACAGCGACCATTTTCAAGCCACGACGCAAGTTTTCAAGCGAGTTCTGTTTAAAGCGTTCCTGCTCAGAACTTTGCCCGCCAAAACCCTTGACGATCAGGTTGGCATTCACCGTTTCCTGCACCACATGGTTTACATCACCCATGGTGTCTTGTACTTGCTGCGATAATTTACGCATCCGTCTTGCAGCTTTACTGATAATAAAGCCAATGACTGGCGCAAAAATCAGGATACACATGGTCAGACGCCAGTTGGTATACAACAGGTAGCCTAATAATGCCAGAGTGATCAAACCTTGTTGCAACAAGGTTCTTAAAGCTTCAGTTGAAGCAGCCGTCAACTGTTCAACGTTATACATAATTTTGGCAGTAATATGCCCGCTGGTATTGTCCAGATAATACTGGGACGGTAAACGCAGCAATTTTGCAAAAACTTCCTGACGGATATTAAATACCAGATTCCGGGAAATTACCGCAGTAAAATATCCACCCATGAATAAACCCAGGCCCCGGAAGAACATGAGTATGACCACTAAAAACGGGAAAAGTGAAGTGAAACTCTGGTCTTTATTTTGAATCGCCTCAATAATATATTCCAGCAATTTGGCGACAGAAACTTCTGTGGCCGCATTAATAGAAAAACCTACCAGGACAAGTAATGCGATGCCCCAAAATGGTTTTAAATAACTTAAAAGGCGAAGATAGACCTTAAAATCGTGCTTCACTAATAACCTCGGGTAGGTACTTTGGTACTGATATTGATATTCACAAAGCCGAGCTGCCCGGCCACATCCATGACACGAATCACGTCCTGATGACTGGCTTTTGCGTCAGCTGCGATGACAAACATTAAATCACGGCGTTCATTTGAAATCTGTTTAATTGCAGTATTTAAATCCGCAACTTCCTTGCTGGCCAAGGATTGACCATTGACTGCATAATGACCATTAGCATCCACAATCACTTCAACTTTCTGATCATAGCTTTTAGGCGGTACCCCTTGCGCGTCAGGCAAGGTTAGATTCATTCGGCTCATTTGACTAAAAGTCGTCGACAAAAGCAAAAAGACCAGAATAAACAGCAGACAGTCAATCATTGGTGTCAGATTAATATGCACATCTTCCACCTGGTTGCGTTTGAATTTCATCATCCGCCTCCTAGCTGGCTTTTTGCATGTCTTGGTCTATGTCTGCATGATTGCGATAAAAAAGATCCGCATGAAACAAAGTCGCTTGCTGCTCAAGTTCAGCCACATATTCCTGAACAAGGCGCTGAAAATAACGGTGCGCAAACAGTGCAGGAATTGCAATCAGCATACCGGCTGCCGTGGTAATTAAAGCCTTAGAAATACCGGGCATCATCAAGACCGGATCACTTCCAGTTCCCACATCGATCATCAGGAAAGACTCAATAATCCCAAGTACGGTCCCCAACAAACCGAGTAAAGGCGCAACTGCACTCAACGTGCCCAGAAAATTAATATTTTTTTCCAGATAACCGATTTCCTGTGACGCCACGACTTCCATCTGCGCGCGAGCATACTGCTCACCCTGCGGCTTACTAGTATAGCCCGCAGCCAATACCCGGCCCAAAGTGCTTTGCTTTAAGGCCGCACTTTGATTCATTTTTTGCATGACTTGTGCTGTATTTTGCGAAGGCCCCATCAACAGGATCGACGGAAGTACTACGTTCTTTTTCAGGCGGATCAGGCGCTCGATCGAAATCGCCAGCATGAAGATAGAACACAAGACCAGGGGCAGCATGAGCCAACCACCTGCTTTAACCAATTCCCACATCTAATTTATTCCCCAATAAAAAAAATATATAAATTATTCATCTTCTAAAATAGAAAGAATGCCATCCAGCTCTTCTAAAGAGTGATAGCTAATAACCAGTTTCCCTTTACCTTGCTTGTTATAGTCAATTTTAACATCTGCACTGAAACGCTCTGAAAGGCGCTGAGTCAATTGCTGAATATCCGGTGCTACAGCTTCTTTTACTTTTTCTTGTTTAGGTGTATTGAAATCACGGACTAACTGCTCGGTTTGACGAACAGACAGACTTTTTTCAATTACGATATCTGCAACTTTGAGCTGATCTTTAGCTTTTAAGGTTAAGATCGCACGTGCATGCCCCATATCCAGCAAACCTTGCTGCATAAAGTCTTTCACTTCTTCTGCCAGGCTAAGCAGGCGAAGTAGGTTACTCACTGTCGTACGCGCTTTACCCACGGTATCGGCAATTTCCTGATGGCTTAGGCCAAATTCTTCATGAAAACGCTGCAAGGCCATCGCCTGATCAATCGGATTCAGATCCTGACGCTGGATGTTTTCAATCAAGGCCAGTGCAATCGCAACCTGATCATTCAGATCACGTACAATCGCAGGAACCTCGGTCAAACCCGCTAACTGTGCCGCACGCCAGCGACGCTCACCCGCAATAATTTCATACGGATAGCGTTCATCATCAACCGGACGGATCACGATGGGCTGCATGATGCCATGCTTTTCAATCGATGCCGCCAGTTCTTGCAAATCCTGCTCGTTAATATAACGGCGTGGCTGGTATTCACCGCGCTTGAGCAAGTTTACATCGATCTGTTTTAGCTGACCATGATCAATGCCTTGGGCTTCGAGTTGTAATTTTTCTTTTTGAATTGATCCCAGCAAGGCATCCAAGCCACGACCTTTGGCGAGTCCACGTTTCTTGACGGTCATGCTTTACTTCCTTTTTTCACTTTGCTTTTCTTTAATACTTCAGCTGCCAGATTTAAGTAAGCAACTGCACCCTTTGAGCTTTTTTCAAAATAAATCACCGGCAAACCGTGTGCTGGCGCTTCAGCCAGACGAATATTTCGTGGAATTACGGTTTCATACAGTTTTTTACCGAAATATTGTTCTAATTCTTCAGAGACATCACGAGTCAAGGCATTACGTGCATCGTACATGGTGCGTAATACACCGACAATTTGCAGGTCCGGATTCAATGCTTGCTGAATCCGATCGATGGTTTGGGTTAAATCCGCCAGACCTTCCAGTGCATAATATTCACACTGCATTGGAATCAGCACACCATCCACGGCTGCCAAAGCATTGACAGTAATCAGGCTAAGACTCGGTGCACAATCAACAATAATATAATCAAATGAGGATTCAATTTCCTGCAATGCATCCCGTAAAATGAACTCGCGCCCTTCCTGCTCTGCAATCGCCAACTCAACCCCAGCCAGATCACGGTTTGCCCCAAGTACCTTGTAACCGACTTCCGCCTTAGATATCGCCGTTTCAATCGGCACTTCACCCAGCAACACATCGGTAACCGAATACAGCAGGTCATTCTTCTGAATGCCAGACCCCATGGTCGCATTACCTTGCGAATCCATATCGACCAGCAAAACACGTTTTTTTAACACAGCTAAAGATGCCGCCAAATTTACTGCGGTTGTGGTTTTACCTACACCACCTTTTTGGTTTGCAATCGCAATAATTTGTGCCATGTTGCCCCCAATCCCTTTAAAAATCTTAAATACGTTTTAATAGAAGTAAATGACGCTGTTCGTCTAAGCGCGGAACTTTAAGTTCAATAATCTCACAACTAAATTCATTTTTTAAAGTAGCAACTTCATCTTCAGGAATTAAGCCTTTCATTGAGGCAATAATCGTTTGTTCGTGCATATATGGCTTAGAAGCATCGACAAAGTCTGTTAATGATGCAAAGGCACGACTGGTAATCACATCAAATTGACCCAGCTCATTGATGCTGTCTTCGTTTTCTACACGCGTTTGCACGGCAATAACATTTTTAAGTTTCAGGTCAGCAATAAACTGCTTGAGGAAACGAATTTTTTTACCGTTAGAATCCAGTAATACACATTCACGCTCAGGCTGACATAAAGCAATGATCATGCCCGGCATACCGCCACCTGTACCGATATCCAGCAGTCTGCCTACAGGCAAGTCCTTTAAAATACTTAAACTGTCGAGCAGATGCTTGACCAGCATTTCTTTAGGATCACGGATTGCAGTCAAATTGTATGCTTTGTTCCACAACACCAAAGCATCCTGATACTTGAGTAATAAATTTAAAGCTTCATCAGATAGCTCTAAACCCAAAGCCTGACTACCCTGCTTTAGTTCTTGAAAAAACATGTGCATAAACAATCTACGCTCGAAAAAGTTAGGTGGAAGTATACCGTTTTCTCTATATTGGCACAGTAGGCAGTGCTTAGCGAATATTCACTTAAGCAAACTTCCCTTCATGGATCGCTGTATCCAGTGCCGTTAAACGCTCCGGGGTTCCCACATCAACCCAAATGCCTACCAATTTAGAAGCGGCAACCTGCTGATTCTGCATTGCCGCTTTTAGCAATGGCGCTAAAGGACGCTTGCCAGTCTCTAAGCCTTGGAACATCTTTGGATCAAGCACGGATACACCACTAAAAGTCAGGTTTTCACCTTCGACTTGCTGATCAAAGGTATAAGCTTTCCCGGCTGCAAGCGTAAAATCACCTTCAGGATGTTGTTCAGGGTTCTGCACAAGTACGAGATGCGCCAAATTATCCTTTAGATCAATATCCAGTAAAGGAGCAAAATCCATCGTGGTCCAGACATCACCATTTAACAGAATAAAAGGTTCATCACCGAGTAGCGGCAAGGCATTAATGATTCCTCCAGCGGTTTCCAGACCTTCACCCTCATGTGACCAAAGGATGTTGATGCCAAATCGTGAACCATCGCCCAAAGCTTCTGCGAGTTTTTCACCGAGCCAAGCCGTATTGATGACAATTTCAGTAACACCGATCGCAGCCAGTTTCTCTATATGCCAGACAATTAAGGGCTTGCCCCCAACTTCCAGCAAAGGCTTTGGCGTATGCAGCGTTAGCGGCTGCATACGATTACCGAGTCCTGCGGCCAAAATCATCGCTTTCATTCAGGCAGCCACCTCATATGAGCCATATTTAGCTTCAAATGCAGGCATCACTCTGTCACGCATAAACTGCATGAATGGCTCTAGTTCTGCATAAGCCTTAGATTCTTCAAGCAGATACCACATCACACGTGGCAAGTCCTTGAGATAACCTGACTTGCCATCACGCTCAAATAAGCGCACAAAAATACCGAGGATCTTGATATGACGCTGAATCGCCATCATGTCGGCATCTTTCTTGAACTGTTCAAAATCACGATCTTCTTTGGCAGAAACTGGCAACAGATTATAGAAAGTTTTGAACCAGCGATACACACGGTCGGCATTCCACTGTACATAGGCATCACGGGTAATCGAGATCAGGTCATAAGTATCTGCACCAATCACGGCATCCTGAAAATCAATCACACCGAGTTCGGTTTCATTGTCGATTTTCATCAGGTTACGGCTATGAAAGTCCCGATGTACAATTACCTGTGGCTGTGCCAAAGCGGCATTGGCCAGAATCGCAAAAGTGCGTTTGATCAAGGCGCTTTCTGATTCAGTCGGTTGAACCTTTAACGCTGGCAACATCCAGTCAGTCAGCAATTCCATTTCTGAGATCAGTTTTTCATAAGAATATGCCGGGAAATGCCCTTCTCCAGCAATCGATTGCAGCTGAATCAGCTGCTTAAAGCTTTGCTCATAATAGGCATCTACAGTCTCATCATTCAGCAGATTCGACAGCAGCACATCCCCCAAGTCTTCGAGGAGTAAAAAGCCATTTTCTAGGTCTTTTGCCACGATATGTGGAACACGCACGCCATGTGCATCAAAAAACTCATCTATCGTCACAAAAGGCACACAATCTTCTTTTTCTGGTGGTGCATCCATCAGCATAAATGTTTTATTATTCAGTTTGATTCGTGCATAACGACGGAAGCTGGCATCACCTGCTAAAAAATGAGTTTCAAATTGATCTGAACCGAGTACAGAGGCAATCCAAGATTGTATCAATTGTTCGCGTTGTGTATTCATTTGCAATTAATTCTAATACAGGCTGAGTTTTTAAAGTGCTAAGTGTAGCTACTTATCAACTTTTTCTCTATGATGCGACAATAATTAATTGCGATAAAAGCATGATTGGTTAATGAGACAAATGAAGCATCACTTTAAAATAAATCCTCTAGCGACTGCGATCTTAACCCTTTTATGTGGCAGCTCAGCCTCCGGCTATGCTGCATCAAATGTCTCGTCCGATGTAAATGCAGAACAACTCAAACAGCGCATAAATGAGACCTATCCAGGTGAAGCATTCTTTTCGCAATACTATGTCGACAAATCCTCAGCTGAGGCACAGCAGCGGCAGGAAAAATACTTAAGTTCAGCTTATTGTGAAGGCACCTGGGTGACCCCGATTGCTCCAGATGCAGCAACCGTTGCGCCAGATCAGGCTACATCCACCATTACTGCAGATTATGGTCACTACAATCCAGCAGGTGACTCTTATTTAGAAGGCAATGTCATCATTGACCAGCAAGGTCGCCAGATTCGTGCTGAACGCGTAACGATTGATCAAACCCAAACCTATGCCAAAGCAGAAGGTCGTGTACAACTTGCTCAGGGTGGCCTGCTCTCGCAAAGTGATGATATTAATTATAATTTAAAGACCCAAGAAGGCGACCTAAATAACAGCTTCTATATTGCCGAGCAGCAACATGCGCATGGTCGGGCAGAAAAGATCGCCAGAACCTCGACCGAGACAGTAGAACTGGAAAATGCGACCTATACCACCTGTCCACCTGAGCAAAAACCAACCTGGAAAATCCAAGCAGAAAAGATCAAGCTGAACCAGGAAACCGGACGTGGTGAAACCCGCAATACCAAGTTGTATGTTAAAGATGTTCCGGTCTTGGCAGTTCCCTATTTCAACTTCCCGATTGATGACCGCCGCACTACCGGTATTCTGACGCCGACATTTGGCTTTACCAATGATGGTGGTCTGGAACTGGGTGTTCCGGTTTACCTGAATTTGGCACCGCAATATGATGCGACAATTACGCCGCGTTATATTGGCGATCGTGGTGTGATGTTAGACGGTGAGTTTCGCTATCTGACTGAAAATTATGGTGAAGGCCGTATTTGGGGAGGTTATCTGCCTTCCGATGAAAGCTATAGCGATGAAGATCGTAAAAGCCTGCATTTTTTACATAATTGGCAGATCAATAATCAGCTTTCCACCAACCTTGAATATAACTACGCTTCAGACAAAGATTACTTTGCCGATCTGGATAACAACCCGAACTCTAAAACTGACCTGAACTTACGCCGTGCCTGGGAAGTCAATTACAAAAATGGTATTCCTGGCTTAAAGGCACAATTCAAAGTTGAAGATTTCCAGACCCTAGATCCAACTGTACTGGATGAAGACCGTCCTTATGCACGTCTGCCGCAGCTTTTAGTCAATTACAAAACTGGCAATCCATTGGGATTACAGCTTGAATTTAATAACGATACGGCTTATTTCCAGAAAGACCTGAGAAATTTCGCCGATACTGATCCAACGGGTGAGAAGGTATATCAGCCAAGTGGTACACGGATCTATAATGACTTTTCCGTGCGTTATAATCATTTTACCCCGTGGTCATTCTTCATTCCTCAGGCGACTGTACGCAACATCAATACTTTCTATGATGAAAAAACCCAAAGCCGTAGCGCGTCTAGTGAAAATAATTCAATTGTGGTGCCACAATTCACGCTGGACACCGGCTTAATTTTTGAAAAAGAAGGTACGTATCTACAGACCTTAACGCCTCGTCTGTTCTATGCGTATTCACCTTATGAGAACCAGCAGAATCAGCCAAACTTTGATTCAGTCGTCGCTTCGATTAATTATGATCAACTTTTCAGTGCGCGTCGCTTTTATGGTAATGACCGCCTGGAAGACAATAACTTTGCCTCCTTAGGTCTGAGCTATAGCCTATTTAATGAAGAAGGTCTGGAGCGCCTGCGTGCCAGCGTTGGACAGAGCTTTTTCTTTGAAGATCGCCGTGTAACGTTGGAAAATGATGCAGATGAATTCGACCGTGAAAGTCATACTGGCCCTGTAATTCAACTGACCAGCCAGCTGTCAAATAATGTTCACGTTAATCTGAACTCAAGCTGGATGTCGAATGGATCGAATGCCCAACGAGATTTGCAGGTTTATTATACCGGTGAGCAAGGCAATCTTTATAACCTAGGCTATTTCTATCGCAAAGATATTCCGAACCGTCAAAAGAGCTATGATCATGTGGTGGGTTCATTTATCCAGCCGATTGCCAACAACTGGCGTCTGGTTGGACATGCCCAGTTTGACCTCGACAATAGTGTCGCACGGGAATATTTACTTGGCGTGAACTATGAGTCATGCTGTTGGGGAGTTTCTGTTTACGGTCGCTCATATTACAATGACTTAGACGACGTTAATGATTCAAGCGTCAAAGCCAAACGCGCCATTATGGCCGAAGTCAGCCTGAAAGGCTTAGGTGGGTTAAGCAGCAAACTCACCTCATTACTAGAAAATCGTATTCTAGGTTTTAACAATATCAATCAAACTTGGACAGAACGTTAATGAAGACAAAACAGTTAAAACAAATTTTTAAAGCAACCGCACTTGCGCTATGCCTTTCTTCAGCGATGACGACTTTTGCTGTTGCCCAACCTAAAGATGAAGTTGTAGCTGTAGTCGACAATAGTATCATTCTACGTAGTGACTTGGCTCAAGGTGTAGCCGAAATCTCACATCAGCTGCAAAAACAGAAAAAGGCAGTTCCACCACAACAATATCTTGAGCAACAAGCTTTAGAGCAACTGATTATTCGTCAGGCACAGCTTGAACAAGTTAAACGTTATAACATTCGTCCAGATGAAAAAGCTTTAAATGAAGCCGTCCTGAAAGTTGCCCGTGATTCTGGTTCACCGAGTCTGGAAGCATTCCAGCAGAAACTGGATGCCATGGCGCCGAATACCTATGCTTCTTTACGCAACCGTATTGCTGAAGATTTAGCACTGAATCGTTTACGTCAACAAATCGTGACTTCACGTATTCAAATTACAGATCAAGATGTTAAAAACTTCCTAAATACCCCGCAAGGTCAAGCTTTGCTTGGCAGTCAGGTCCATGTACTGCATTTACGGGTAAGCGGTGAAAATGCTGAACAAATTGCAACACAGGTAAAGCAAGAATTAAATAGCAGCAATGACATTCAGGCGATCGGCAAAAAGTACAGCACTGGCGGCGTTAAAGTCGAAGCTGCTGATATGGGTGTGAGAAACCTGTCAGAAATTCCAGCAGAACTGGCTGCACGCGTGACTACCCTGCAACCAGGTCAAACTTCTGAACTGAT
This sequence comes from Acinetobacter lwoffii, assembly GCF_024129115.1. Taxonomy (GTDB): domain Bacteria; phylum Pseudomonadota; class Gammaproteobacteria; order Pseudomonadales; family Moraxellaceae; genus Acinetobacter; species Acinetobacter lwoffii_T. The sequence continues at coordinate 351,533 of NZ_JAMXXO010000001.1, read as the reverse complement.
TCCTGTCGCTGATGGTGTACATGTTCTGAAGCTCTTGGAACGTAAAGGTGGCGAACAGAAAGCCCTTGTTCCGCAATATTTAACACGACACATTCTGATTCAACCGTCTGAAGTGGTCAGTCCTGAAAATGCCAAACAAATGATTGATAGTCTGTATAACCGCCTCAAACAAGGTGAAGATTTTACTGTTTTAGCTTCAACGTTCTCCAATGATACTGGCTCGGCTCGTGATGGTGGAAGTCTTGGCTGGGTTAGCCCAGGGGTAATGGTACCTGAATTTGAACAGCAGATGAAAAGCACCCCAGTAGGTCAGTTCAGTAAACCATTTCAATCCCAGTTTGGCTGGCATATTCTGCAAGTGAGTGAAACACGCCAACAAGATATGACACAGGAATATCAGGAACGTATGGCTCGCCAATTGCTCGGTGAACGTCAATTTGATGCCGAATTAGATAGCTGGTTACGTGAAACGCGCAATAATGCTTATGTAGAAATCAAAGATCCTCAACTGGATCCTAAACGTAACCGTTAAGCCTTACCATAATCCTAAAAAGCCAACGACATCTCGTTGGCTTTTTATTTAAAAAACTTAAAACGTACAGATATAAAAAAACCTCTCATATAGAGAGGTTTTTTAATTTTCAAACTCGATTAACGATTGTTTTCATCGTCTGAAGAGTCTTCAAATTTAGTGTCGTTGTCAAAACCAGTGCCTTGACCACCAAAGCCAGCACCTTGACCACCGAAGCCACCTTGACCACCGAAGCCGGCACCTTGACCACCGAAGCCGCCTTGACCACCAAAGCCACCGCCTTGACCGCCGAAGCCACCTTGACCACCGAAGCCGCCGCCTTGACCGCCAAAACCACCTTGACCACCGAAGCCGCCAGCACCTTGACCGCCACCAAAGCCACCTGCAGCACCTTGACCACCGAAGCCCGCACCTTGTGGACCAGCAGGCGCGCCAGCAGGACGTGGATTACGTGCAGGTACTACAGTTGAAATTGCATGCTTATAAACCATTTGGCTTACTGTATTTTTTAATAAAACCACGTATTGGTCAAAAGATTCGATATGACCTTGTAATTTAATACCGTTTACCAGGAAGATAGATACTGGGATACGTTCCTTACGGAGAGAATTCAAGAATGGATCTTGTAAAGTTTGACCTTTAGACATGTTATAACTCCAAAAAAATTAAAAATCAGCGCAAAAACTATCTCTATTTTTCAATTAAAAATTATAAAAAAGATAGTCCCTAAATTTTGCTTTATCCGTGACAGTTTCGCAAGTCTTCTTGAGCCTGCTGTAGCGTAAAATATGTTGTAAATTTATGCTTTTCTTGCAAAGACCTTAACCACGTATATTGACGTTTTGCAAGTTGTCGTGTCGCAAATAAAGCTTTATCCTCCATTTCCCGTTGCTTTTCCTTGGTTTTATCAGCATTTTTTAAGAATTCTATAGCCTGACGATAACCCACTGAACGCATGGAAGGTAAATTTTCATTAAAATCGTATTTTTCAATTAAATTCACAACTTCATTTAAAAAACCGCTTTTCCACATAATTTCCAGACGTTGTTCAATACGCCCATGTAATTCTAACCGATCTGGCATCAACGCATAATTATGGAAACTGTAACGATATGGTAAGTTTTTAGGTTGTTCTGCCTGTAGTTTTGTAATCGGCTCACCAGTCAATTTAAAAACTTCCAAGGCCCGAATAATGCGCTGCTTGTCGCTGACCTTGAATTTTTCACCGGCAATCGGATCGACTGCACATAATTCTTCATAAACCGCTTCCCAACCCTCCCGCTCACCTTTCGCCTCAATCTCAGCCCGGATAGCATAGTCTGCACTTGGTAAATTATCTGACAAGCCTTCAAGTAAGGCCTTAAAATACAGCATGGTTCCGCCAACCAGAATCGGGGTTTTACCACGTGCATGAATATCATCAATCAGGCGGCAAGCATCTTCGACAAAGTTGGCTGCAGAATACACTTCAAGTGGACTGATAATATCAATCAGATGATGCGGATAGCGCGCCAGTTCTTCTTTGGAGGGCTTGGCTGTACCAATGTCCATTCCCCGATAAACTAGCGCAGAATCGACTGAAATCAGCTCAAATTTCCCTTGCTCATACAGTTCACATGCCAAAGCGGTTTTACCACTTGCAGTTGGCCCCATTAAATTGATGACCGGCAATTGATTGGACATGTAAAACTACTCTCCTCGAGCAAAAAGTTTATCTAGTTGAGCCAATGGAAAGGCGCGCCAAGTCGGACGGCCATGATTACATTGACTGGCAAATTCGGTTTGTTCCATCTGACGTAATAAAGCATTCATTTCCGACAAACTCAGGATACGATGCGCTCGCACTGCACCATGACAGGCCATGCCTGCCAGAATCTGGTCACGCTTCTGCAATAGACTTTGTGCCTGATCCCCCGGATCTAAATCATTCAATAATTCAGGAATCAGGGCATCGAAATCGGCCTTGTGTAGAATAGCCGGCACCCCACGTACAATGATTTGTTCATCACCATACTGATCAATTTCCAGACCCAAACGCGCCAACTGCTCTTTCAGCTCTTCAACCCGCATGGCCTGCATCCGGCTAATGTTTACGACCTTTGGAATCAGCAATTGTTGTGAGGTCCAGAATTCAGGTTTATCCCAGGCCGATTTCATTTGCTGCAAGACAATACGCTCATGCGCCGCATGCATATCCACAATAATCAGACCTTCGGTATTTTGCGCCAGAATATAAATGCCGTGTAACTGGGCAATTGCAATACCTAAGGGATGCTCATCCACTTTGGTGTTCACATGTGTCTGAAAAGACTGCTCAGGGCTGAATATTTCGGTTTCCGAACTTTCTCTGAGCGGTGCTAAATAACTTTGCAAGGCATTATTCAGCTGCTGTGAACCAGAATAAGATTTACGGTAATCTTGGGAATAATGCACTGTTTGTGGACCTGAAGATGCAAAATCGGTCAGCACATCTGAAGTTTCATTTTCACTTAAGGCAGATGTCGTTCTCACCACCTGTGGCTGAGAATGCGCAGTCTGATGCAGGCTAAACTGTTCCTGATAACGCGGTTGCGGGGCCGTCAAGCCAGGCTGCTCATCCTGTTTCATTGCCTCGGCTAAATCTGCAGTTGCGGTCTGGAATTGTGCCAGCGTTTCCTTGGCATAATGCCGCACAAACTCATGTACTTCACGTTGATTCAGGAAGCGAATTTCATGCTTGGTCGGATGGACGTTCACATCAACATTTTCCGGATCAACTTCTAAAAACAGTAAATAAGCCGCATGCTGATGGCCATGCAAGATGCCGTCATAGGCCATACGCAAGGCATGGGAAATGGTTTTGTCTTTGACAATCCGGCCATTCACATAGACATATTGTAGATCCGCCTGTGCACGCGCATCCGAAGGATGACCGAGCCAGCCAGATAAACGCATATTGATACTGTCTGCATCTATCCAGTAGGCATTTTCAGTAAACTGGCGGCCAAGTAGCTGTTGAACGCGCTGGAAACGCAAAGCGCCGCTATCCGCCACGGGTAAATTCAGCTTGATGCTTTCATTATGTTCTAGCACAAACCGGATATCAAAATGCGTCAGTGCCATACGGCGTACAATTTCTTCAATATGACCAAATTCAGTGCCCGGTTTTTTCAGGAATTTACGCCGTGCAGGCACATTAAAAAACAAATCCTGAACCCGGATATGCGTCCCTTTCGAGGCTGCAACAGCCTGAATTTCCTGATGATCAAAAGCCGTACCATTGACTTCGACCTGATAACCGATGCCCTCGTCACTTTGACTGCTGATCATGGTCAGGCGTGAAACTGCTGCTATCGACGCCAGTGCCTCGCCACGAAAGCCCAGACTGCTGATTGCATACAGCTCATCAGCACTCTGGATTTTGCTGGTGGCATGACGCATCACGGCCAGCGGTAAATCCTCATGATGAATTCCGCGTCCATTGTCGATGATTTCAATTAAAGTACTGCCGCCCTGTTCGACCCGAATGATCAGCTCTGTCGCCCCCGCATCAATCGAGTTTTCCAGTAACTCCTTGACCACAGAAGCCGGACGTTCAATCACCTCACCTGCGGCAATCTGGTTGGCAAGTGCAGGATCAAGGGCACGAATACGGCGCAGACTTAAATCATTCGACATGTGAAAATTGACGCTCCAGAGCCTCTCGTAAAGCAAGATTCGATGAAATCAGGCTTGCAGTACGGGTAAGTTCATCTTCAGATTTTAAAATTTCAATAATCAGGTCAGCTTGCGGAATTTCATCACCACCTTTAGATGGCCATTCAAATAAAAATAGCGCATTCGGTGTTTCCAGGTAATCCCGGATGCCCATCAGTTCCAGTTCATACGGATCATTCAGACGATACAAGTCAAAATGAAAAATATCCTGACCATTAATTTGATAGGGTTCGACCAGTGTATAAGTTGGACTTTTCACTGAACCTTTATGACCCAGCTGTTGCAAATAATAACGTGTTAACGTCGTTTTTCCTGCCCCTAGGTCACCAATCAGATACACGACCCCCGCAGGGAAATTCTCCGCCAGAACCTTGGCTAGTTTTTGGGTATCGTCTTCATGATTTAAAGTGACATTAAATGAATAAGGCATATTACTCACGACATGATGCAAAAGAATAAATATGATAGCATCGCCACGCTTTAAAAGCCTATTCACCCGTGTGAGAAACTGTATTTTTTCACAGCATCTGTTCCTTAAGAGGTTAATCTGCCTGCCATGCAACCAACTGTTGAATTTAACCCGCCCATGCTCAATGGGGTCAGTGCCAGTAAAGTATTTTTGCCAGCCAGTCCGGATGCGTCCCTGACAGTTTTTGCTTATTTATGCACACAATTCGCGCATATCACAGCAGATGAATGGCAGTCCCGTTTCAACGAAGGTCTGGTCTATGATGCTCAGGGCAATCAATTAACCACAGAAAGTCCATTTCAGGCTAATAGCCATTGTTACTATTATCGCTTTTTGGCACATGAAGTGCATGTTCCTTTTCAACATCAGATTTTATTTGAAAATGAGCATTTCATGGTGGTCGATAAACCGCATTTTTTGACTATGAGTCCGACCGGACAATATGTGCAGGAAACGCTATTGGTTCGGCTTAAAAAACAAACCGGCAATGAGCATTTAACGCCCATTCACCGGCTGGATCGTGAAACGGCAGGTGTGGTCCTGATTTCCAAATGCGTGGAATCGCGTGGAATCTATCAGCAGATGTTTGCCACACGTCAGGTTCAGAAAACCTATCATGCGATTGCGGCCTATCACCCTGATTTAAAATTTCCATTGATCACGCGATTAAGAATGGAAAAGGGACAGCCCTTTTATACCATGCACGTGCTAGACGGAACGCCGAATAGCGAGACGGTGATTGACCTGCTGAAACATAATACAGAATGGGCTAAATATGAGCTGAAACCGCATACTGGCAAACAGCACCAATTACGGGTGCACTTGAATCATCTGGGTATTCCGATTCAGCACGATCCCTTTTACCCCCAAGTAGCGCATAAAGCGGAAGATGATTTTTCAGCACCTTTAAGTTTATTGGCCAAACATATTCAATTTGTCGATCCGATCACGCAGAAAAGCATGAATTTCAGCTCGCACCTTGAATTGACACTGTAAATCTCTTGTCATTACAGATTATTTTCTAAAATCGGTCGCTTTAAGATTGAATTTCAAACGTAATTGATTAGAATAAAGGCGAAAAGTTAAGTAATTTAAAGCTTTAAAAATATTATGAGAAAAACTGAAGTTTATCAAATTCGCTTGGACTCGCAAGAGAAGAAACAAGCCTTTGCGGTATTTAAGCAATTGGGGATTACGCCAGCTCAGGCCGTGCGTCTTTTTTTCAAGCAGGTGGTGATTACCAAATCCATCCCCTTCTCGATTGAAAACCAGAATATCAATCTGGAACAACTGATCCGGCTGCGCAAGCTGAAACAAAATGAAGCGAAAACCGAGCAAAATGCGCTTTCCAGTTCGGCCCTGAATCTGCTGGATGATCAGGAGATTGCATTGGATGATGATCATCTTGATTTATTTGAAGAGCTGAATGCCATTTTGGGTGAAAGCGACAAAATTTAACATTGTTGCATTTCCGAACAATTTCTAAAGCCTGCCACTCATAAACTTCGCTATGCTTGATGCTGATAATCAATAAAAAATTAGCATGGAGTATGCAATGCTCGTACGACGCGCCCAGTCAGCAGACCTGAATCAGCTGGCGGTATTATTTGATGAATATCGACAGTTTTATGGTACGTCTTCCAATCCTGAACTCTCTTACCAATTTTTAAAACAGCGTTTTGAAGATGGACAGACCGTCATTTTCATTAATACCAAAGATGATACTTTTACCGGCTTTATTATCCTGTATCTGGGTTTTTCTTCGGTGGCCTGCTCGACCTATTATATTCTGGATGATGTCTATATCACCCCGGTTTTTCGGCGTCAGGGCGCAGCCAAACAACTGATTGATACCGCGATTTTATTTGCCAAACATGAACAGGCCTTAAGAATCACCCTGGAAACCCAAAAAAACAATTATCAATCGCATAAATTGTACGAATCCATGGGATTTATCAAGGATGATGAATTTCAGACTTATCACTGTTTCCTGAAATAAGTCCTGAACTTTTTAATCACATTTCAAGCGAATAAAAAATTTATTATTCCGAGCGGAATTTGGCCTGCGCCACCTGTTCAGCATTTAAATACAGCCATTCCCCTTCAGCCAGTTCAGGCAAGGCCAAAGCACCAATCTGTGCACGATGTAGCTGTTCAACTTTATTGCCTACGGCAGCCAGCATGCGTTTTACCTGATGATAGACACCTTGATGAATGGTCATTTGCAGACGATTTTCAGCCAAACGAGCCACTTCAGTAGCTGCAAAAATGCCTTTTTCATTTCTCAATTCGACACCTTGTTCTAGTTGCTGAATCTGTTCATCCGTCACTGGATCCGCAGTTTGCATCTGATAAACTTTGGCGACATGCTTTTTAGGATGGGTGAGCGCTTGCAGGAACTGTCCATCATCAGTCAAGAGTAGCAGTCCGGTGGTATCGTGATCCAGACGCCCCACACACTGAATCCCCCGATTCAGCAGAATGTCATCAAACAGGTCAAACACACTAAAATGATGTGTCGCCTGATGTGAACATTCATAGCCCTGTGGTTTGTTTAAGGCGATATACACTTTTTCCCGATAGGTCTGACTTTTCCCATAAACCTCGAAATTTAAGTGATTCAAATCCAGTTTATGTTTGGGATTGTCAATCACTTCATCTTGAATTGAAACAGCACCATTTTTAATCAGTTGCTGACAATGCTTGCGGGAGCCGAAACCTTGTGACTGCAACATTTTTTCCAATAGCATCTGTTTATACCTGTATCGAGTGAAGACCTGTGCATTCTATCCTGAAATAGTCATGAATTTGGTTTCTTACGCTGTTTTCTAGGTATCATGCGTTGAAAAGCTCTACAATAGCTTTATTTTTCATTCTTTCTCTCCCGCTTATGTCGCAACTTGATTTGAATCTGATTGTTCTTTTGGTTTTACTGGCTTGCGGTATTTTCAGTCACAATAGTGCCGTCACCATTGCTGCAGCGGTGTTAATTGTTTTAAAAATCACACCTCTCAGTAGTTTATTGCCTTATGTGCAGGCGCACGGTTTAAATATCGGCATTATTATTCTGACCATTGGTGTTCTGACACCAATTGCCAGTGGCAAAATTTCAGGGGAAAGTATTCTCAAATCTTTCCTGAGCTGGAAGTCTTTGCTGGCAATCGCGATTGGGGTCTTTGTCGCTTGGCTGGGAGGACGTGGAGTGAAGCTGATGTCCACTCAGCCAGATGTAGTGGCCGGACTGTTATTAGGCACAGTAGCAGGTGTAGCAGTATTACGCGGTGTTCCAGTCGGTCCTTTAATTGCGGCTGGGATTTTATCCTTATTGATTAGTACACAATAAATGTACAAATCATCAGCGCGTATTCCCAGTATGCAATAATTTCTCAAAAATACATCACATGACCGGAAATATGCAGACCACCCGTTGATTATCTTGCGCTAAGCTCTAAAGCAATGCTTCAGGCTTGCTCAGAAGATACTATCAGATCAACGGAATACTTTATTAATTCAATCTTTTGAAACCAAGTCAAAGGAAAGTTATGATCTTTGAAGCTCTGACCTGATAAAAATTTGAAATTCAATAAATGACACACCCCAGTCTAATCTTTCAAAGCATAGACCAAACTTTCTATCGTCTGACCATTTTCCAAATATACTTTAACCGGAATACGTTGATATTCATCGCCTTCAAATACATCCAGCTCATTCCAATATTTAGGGAGATTCTCGGATATGAATACATAACCGGTAACAGTTTCTCCCGAATCACTGAGCTGAATACCCGGACTGCCCAGCTCAGCACCCCAACCGCGCTGCTGCAAATGCCCACGAATATAACCGGCTTTCCAGCTTCCCCCAATCCGTTCCATCACATGGGCATTGGGTTGCTGCGGACGAAGCGTGCCGTATACGAATAAACTGTGCATCTTAAGAACTCTTAAACATCATTTTGATGATTACTCTACAAATAGTAGTGCTAGACGCACCTGGTCATAAGCCATTTTAGGCGTAGTCAATTCCACAATCGGACGCAGCTTAATAGAACCGTCATCATTAAAATGTTCCGAATTTTGACGCTTGGTCAAGCGTTTATAAATCTTGCGCACCTGCTCCACGACCTCTTCACCCGGATGGGCAACTGAAATATCCAGTCCCTGCTCTTTATGCAAACGTCCCAAATGATTGATGATGGTTGCCGGAGTCAAACCACGTTCAGTCGCGATATCGGCAATTTCATAGCCTTCTTCAAACAGTTCACGCGTTTCATCTAACGTTGCAGTGGCATAGCTTTGTTTTCCAGCATTCTTGGCAATTTTCTTCTCATTGCGCTGGATTTCAACTTCATTCAAAGTCCCGCCACAATGTCGGATAAAGGCTTTGTGCTGCGCAGTCAAATCGACATTTTCGAAATTCGCTTCGGCTTCATCAGAAAGTTCCTGAAAACGGCGATCGGCTTTAATCGCCAGACTATCGAGCTCCAAAGCCTGTTCATTAAAGCCTTTTAAACGTAAGCCATTTAAGCTTTTTAAACGGGACAAGGCGACATAGCCCTGGCCTTTTTCAAAGGTATGACTCAGATCAATTTCAGCGGCTTCCAAAGTCATGCCTTGTGATTTATGAATGGTAATCGCCCAAGCCAGACGCAATGGAATCTGCTGGAAACTGGCAATGGTTTTACCGGCCTCATTGTCTACCGACCAGGTTTCAGGCTCAACCACCAATGTAGTACCATCGGTCAATTTGACTTTAGGCAGCACACCATATTCATCATCCTCTTCAAAACTGATGACTTCGCCCAGACTGCCATTGATATAACCCATATCAAAGTTGTTTTTTACAAACATGACTTTGGCATGTTTTTTCAAGGTTAAGGCTTCAGGCGCTCGCACTGACGATTTTAAAGTCTCGATCAGCTTTTCATTGCCATCGCACTGCGCATCAAACTGGCGTGGATCATTGTCAATTTCATTCAGATGTTTAAAGTTAATACTGTCCACATCCATATTATGCGTATACAGGCGCGTATAGGTATCACCAATTTCTTGATGTCGCGTGGCCTGTAAAGCAGTGCGGTGTTCATGGCTAATCGCCTGCGCACGGATCGCATTCAGAATGTCATTCAAATAATCATTGCCCTGACGATGCTGCTCAGTTAGGTAGCAAACGCGAAACTTGGCTTCGACCCAGGCATCCGACATAAAGCAGAATTTGTCGCGGTTGCGCTCATCATTTTTACCGACTGGTGGTAACTGGAAAAAGTCCCCTGCTACAATCACCTGAATACCACCGAAAGCTTCATCACTTTCCTTGAAATATTTCAGTACCTGATTGACCAGATTCAGCTGCTTGGCATGCAGCATTGAAATTTCGTCAATAATCAGGACTTGCGCATTTTCCAGATGTTCTTTTAAGTATTTGCGCTCTTTCATCCGCTTTAAGTCTTCTTCAGACAAAAAGTCTTTAATGCCAATGCCTGCCCAGGTATGAATAGTCATACCATTCATGTGTGTGGCTGCAATACCGGTCGATGCGGTAATCGCGACGGCGACCTTACGTGCCTTTAAATAATTAATATATTGATTCAGCGTATAGGTTTTTCCTGCACCGGCAGAACCGGTTAAAAAGACATTTTCTCCTGCTTTGAGTAACTTAAGGGCAGTTTCCTGTTTCATAAGAGCAATACCGTAAAAGAACGGCTATAGCCTAACGATTTTTAGCGGAAAAGTTAAGCGTCATGGAGGAAAACAAGCTGTATTGAACTGTCAGGCCTGCAAGTTGAGCCAGTTAATAAAATGCATGGCGATATTACTGTATTCAGCTTCTGCTTTCTGGTTATTCGGATATTCCAGCTGATCAAAAATCACCTGTCCATTCACTAATTGACACCCCAAGATCAAGGGTAGGCGCACAGCAGGATGAGACATACGAAAGGCCACATACTGGCCTTCCAAAATTTGCTGAGCATAGCTTGCCGCCAGACAATTCCTGAAAATTTTAGATTCCTCTAAAATCCGATCCAAAGTTTTAAGTTCTTCAAAACGCCAGTTGAAATACAGTAAAAATGAAACCTGAGTGATTGGTGTCCAGTTCACCAGTGCGAACTGTTTTTTCAGCTTGGCGATCATTTCCTGCTTTTGAACCTGATCATGCCAGACGACCGCCTGATTAAACAAACTGGTCCAGCTCAGATTTTTCGGTATTTCTGTATGGCTGGAAAAATACTCTACCAGATAGTCACGCACATAACTGTCAAATAGCGACTCACGTACATGCCCGCTTTGCAAATAAAACAGCTGCCTGAACTCAGTAAAAGGAATGCGATAGCGGTGCAGAACATTATAGAAATCACGGTTCTGCTGGCTTTGAGGCTGAATATACACCAGAACCTCATCGGGTAAATGCGCCGTAATTTTATATAAATGCTGCATATAAGCCTGCATCATCCGGCTCAAGTTCAGGTAAACCTTTTTGGTCAGCTGATCATCCATTTTGACTACATTGCGCAGCAGCTCCATCCATTCGTCCAGATACAGAATTGACGGACTAATCGCAATCCGCTGATCCTCGATCGATTGGCGTGTGCCTTTTAATACCACCGCCTGATTATGCTGGTGCTGAAACCAGTCATGCTGGATCGCATATTCATGCATGCTATGAATAAACAGTCGCGCCGAGACATATTGAAAATATTGTAAGGTCGCCAGAATAATCTGCGGATGAATATGATGGCTGTCTACAAAACTTAGGGTCGTTACTGCGACCCGCACACTGCTATGCTGGATATTATTACTGATCCAGTCCAGTACCTCGGCCGGTTGCTTGAAGATCCAGTTTACTGCACGATGACAGTCAAACAGTGGCAATCGGGCCACCTTTTTCTGCCATAAATACGGATAATTTTCCAGGAAATTCCGTTTGGATAATAAATCATCCCGATGCCACACGTCCCGGTTCATCAAACGGACAAAACCGAGTAAGTTGCTCTGCTCCTCAGCATGCCGATATAGCAAACAGATATCATCAGTATGATCATTCAGTTCATGCAGATTAAAGCGCTCTTCAAAAGATAGCGACATAATCCGGAACATCGCCGGAGGCAAAAACTGTGCGGCGCTAAAACAGAACTCATCCAGACTGTCCATCAATGACTGGATCGACAGGAATTCATCCTGCTGCAGGCACTCCAAAGAAAAAGCCTGTTGCAAGCGTTCAAGAATCTGCTGCGGAATCTCTTGTTCATCCTGAACAAAGTTTTGCATGACGGGTGTTATATACAACCCGGCCTTGATCAGCTGCTGGTCGACAATCTCAGCTTGAACAATCGACATTTTCTGCAGAAATTCGAACACCCGTTCCGGGCCATTAACCCACGCATAAACCTGAGCCAGAATAAGTTGACGTAACTGTTTGGCTTTGTCGCGTAAATACAGCGAATGCTGTGGTTTTAAATCCCCGGTCAGGAAATAGATATCCTGTAAAAAGAATTCCTCCAGGGCTTCTGCCTTGAGTTGCTGAAAATAAAAATGACTGTCTAGCAAAGCAGACGTAGTTCCAAAGTCTAATGCACGTGGAGCATGAAACTGGATATGAAACAGGCCATCCACCAATTCAATCCGGTGTTGATCCTGCTGAATTTTTATTAAATTTTGTGCATTCAGATGACCAATCATCGCCATCTGGTCAAGATAAAGCTGGTTCAGCTCTGGAGAAATCCTTAAACATTGTTGTGCCAATAACCTTAAAGATGCTACCAAGCTTTCCTGTTCCATACGTACACCTCGGTCATCTTAGAATCATCTTATTTTTATATTGGATCATGCTGAGTCCTTGATCGCCAATCAGTGAACACTTAAAAATACATTATGGCATCACTTGCACTATAAAACCGTCCATGCATCCTCATTGCTAAAAATAGAACATTTCAATAGATCATAGCCTAGATTTTACAGGAAGAATTTTTCTTTTTTAGTCTTGCTGACGTAGCGCCTTAAGCTCGGCCAAGCCGGTATAAATATGTTGCTGCAAGCTGTGTCGAAATGCAATCAGCTCTTCCTGAGTCTGAACCTGAGCAATCGATTGTCGCGGCATAAACTGAAAATAAAATGGCAGGCGTTTTGGGAATAATCGTTTAGGCAAAGATGGAATCACATCGCCCTGACGTAATAATTTATTGAGTTGTGGTACTTTGAGGAGTTTTTGAAAATATTTATGCTGGATGATCTTATTGGCATCAAAGCCAATCTCATAGACTTCATCCCCACCAAGCGCAGCAAAAGGGACAATGTCATAGTTAAATTCCTGAGCAAGTCTTAAAAATCCGTAGCGTTGCTTCCAGATCAGCTGATACTGTTCACCCTGACGTTTGAGTACCTCACGCCCACCTCCTGGAAACACCAGAATCGAGTAGCCCTGCTGCATCACAGCACGTACATAATGCTGGATGCCATCGACTGCCCCAAACTTTTTCACGGCTTCACGCCATAAGGGCACATAAAAATGGCTATGATCCGCAATACTGACCACAGCCACTTTATGTTCGTTATAGAGGTAATCAATCAGCATCGGCGAATCAAAGATGCCGTACATGGAATGATTACCGACATACATTGCAGGCCGACTGGCATCAATATATTCAGCCCCTAAAAAGGTAGGGGTAAAATATAATTTGGATAAGGCACTTAAGCGTCTAATCCATTGCCCATCATGTTTGACCTGCAAGCTGTCTGCTCCCTATCTACTCCGGATTATGCCACGCGCTTTTGGACCAGAATCGAACCTACTGAATAACCCGCACCAAATGAACACAACACGCCGTATTCACCATCTTCAACTTCATGTGCAGTACGATGCAAGGCAATGATCACCCCGGCAGAAGACGTGTTGGCAAACTCGTTCAGAATGATCGGTACCAGACCAGGTTTGGCATTTTCTTTACCAACCACCAGTTTCAGGATCAGTTCATTCATGCTGGCATTGGCCTGGTGTAACCAGAAGCGTTTAACACCTGTCGGCTCAATCTGATTCTTTTCCAGTTGCGCAGTAATCATTTTCGCAACCAATGGACAGACTTCTTTAAATACCTTACGACCATCCTGACGGAAACGTTTGTCGTCAATGTCAGCATTTTCAGAAGTATTCAAGAAACCAAAGTTATTGCGGATGTTATTTGAGAACTGGGTAAACAACTCAGAATCTAGAATTTCAAAACCGGTTTTGCTGTCAGTATTTTCAATAATTGAAGCGGTTGCCACATCACCAAAAATAAAGTGACAGTCACGTGAACGGAAATCGGTATGTGCAGAGGTAATTTCTACATTCACCAATAACACACGGCGCGCGCCTGCTTTGATCGCATCATAAGCCTGTTTCAGACCAAATGTTGCTGCAGAACACGCCACGTTCATGTCATAGGCATAGCCTTTGATACCTAGAGCGGTTTGAATCTCGATCGCTACGGCAGGATAAGCACGTTGCAAATTCGAGCATGACAAGATCACGATATCAATGTCTTCGGCAGTCACACCGGCATTTTCCATCGCCTGTTTGGCTGCGATTACGCCCCATTCTGCTTGCAGTGAAATTTCATCATCTGCACGTTCACGTAAATTAGGACGTAAGCGTTTTGGATCAAGAATACCTGATTTTTCTACGACATAACGGCGTTGTACGCCAGATGCTTTTTCAATAAAGTCTGCGCTAGAACCACGACGCGCTTCAACTTCGCCTGCAGCGATTTTGTCAGCATTTTCGTGATTAAACAGTTCCACATAAGCATTTAAACTTTCAACTAATTCTTCATTGGTGATGACATGTTCCGGATGGAATAAGCCAGTACCCGTAATGCGGATGCCCATGTAAAATTCCTTATCTGAATTACCTATATCTTAACTGATTCCAAGACGATCCCATACTTTTTGCAAGCGAGTTGGAGACACAGGTGCTTTTGTTTTCATCGGTTGTGAAAACAATGAGATTCTTAACTCCTCGACCATGAAATACAATTCTTTCAGGCGAGGGTCATCTTTAAACTTGAATAATTTTTCCATCCATTGATCAATTTGGTCAATGGCGGAATTGTCCCTTTGTAGATTATTGGGCAAGCGCTCCAAACGCAAGATCAAGGCTTTCAAATAACGTGGAAATTCGATCCATACATCGGAAGGTTTACGATACACAAAGTCAGAAAGGCTCATTAAATCAAGTTGATCTTCAATATCATTGATATTTTTTTCAAACACAGAATGATCTAAAACCAATAATTTCCGGCGGATTTCCTGCCACTGGATATAAATATCCGTGATCTCTTTCAGGGCAACTTGGCCATAAGTCAAGAAAGATTTTTTTACATCTTCAACCAGTTTTTGGAACTCTTGCGCATTGACAGGTAATTCATTAATAGACATGTGCAGTGTGGCATAAACTAACATTTGTTCCAGTTGTGCCTTATCACCGAGTGGTGAATAAGCCAGCGCCAGAGGTTTGGAAATCTGTTTTTTCAACTGGCGGGTCAAGTCTCCGAGTTGCATATGCACCAGTCGGATCACTCCTTCACGATGTTTTTTGATCGCTTCAGCCTGATCATTAAAAGTCTGAATCACCACACCCGATTCATCTTTCTGCTCCAGGGCAGAAAAAGCTTTAGTCGGAACCAGCGCCTGGTACTGCTTGACCACGACACCGGTGACTTTTTGTGAGGCTTCAAATACAAAGCTTTCCGGGAAGGTTTTAAATTCACCTTTAAGCTGTTTGACCGGACTATGCGTTTCAGTCCGACAGCGCGCTTTCAGCTCGGCAAGATCACGCCCCTGCTCAATGACACGACCTTTTTCATCAGTCACTTTAATAAAAGGCAACAGATATTGGTCTACCCGGTCAAAGCTGAAATCTTTCTCCGTGATTTGTTCGCCTCGCAGCTGGAATGCCAAGAAACTAAAAATATGTTTCTGTAAATCCTGCGCATCTACTTTTGCTATGAGTTTTTGTGCAGTATCCGGAATCGGCACCAGATTACGGCGCTTATCCTTCGGCAAAGCTTTTAGCAATGCTTCAATCAGATCCAGACGCCAACCCGGAATCCCCCATGACCAGATACCTTCATCGACCTGGGCCAAGGCTTGCAGGGGAATTTTAACTGTCGCGCCATCTTCATCATGACTCGGGTCAAAACGATAGGTTGCAGCCAGACGCAGGCTACCATTGTGCAAATAGTCCGGAAATTGTTGTGTCGTCGGCCGGTCATTCAGCCATAGCGCATCATCATCGACAAATAAATAACGCGGATTCTGAGGCTCAACCGTGGCACGCCAGTCTTCAAAAGTACGACGGCTGGCCACTTCAGGCGGCACTTTCGAGGCATAGAACTGGTAAATGGTTTCTTCATCAACCACCAGATCACGACGGCGTAATTTGTCTTCTACTCGCTCGACTTCTTCCATTTTAAGCAAGTTATGCTTTAAAAATGGTGGAGTAATGCCTAAATGCCCAGTGGTTAAAGCATCCCGCAAGAAAATTTCATGCGCGGCCGCCTGATCTACTTTTTCATAATTGATTGGGCGTTTCGGCTCAATAATCAGACCAAATAATGAAATCTGATCATAGGCATTCACCACACCAGCTTTTTTCGACCAGTGCGGTTCAAAATAATGATGCTTGAGCAGGTCACGCGCGGCCAGCAGAATCCATTCCGGCTCAATCTTGGCTAGGGTACGCAAATACACCTGGGAAGTCTCGACCATTTCAAAGGCCATCACCCACGGCGTATTGGTCTTGTGCAAGGTAGAAGCTGGGAAAATCCGTGCTTTTTGCTGACGCACCGCCATAAAAATATTACGCTCATCGGTCTTGTTGGCGATAAATGATAAGAGACCGGTCAACAAGGCACGGTGCAGATTTTCATAACTGGCTTTCTTTTCATTAAATGACAGTTTTAAACCCTTAGCCAACTCCACCAGCTGCTCATGAGTTTTCTTCCATTCACGCAGACGCAGCCAGCTCAGGAAGTGATTACGCGCAAAAGTACGGCGCTTATTTTCACTCATGCTTTCGCGGTTATTGTGCAGCGTCTCCCAGAGCTTGATATAGAACAGGAAATCAGAATCAGCTTCACGGAATAGTGCATGTTTCTGATCTGCCTGCATCTGCTTGTCCGCAGGGCGTTCACGCGGATCCTGAACTGCAAGCGCTGCCACAATCACCAGAACTTCGTTCAGCACGCCAAAATGTGCACCACCAAGAATCATGCGGGCCAGACGTGGATCGATCGGCATTTTCGCCATTTGATAACCGATTTTGGTTAAGCCACTGCTTTGAAGTCTCCCTTTCTCAAAGGGAGATTTAGAGGGATTTGCTTGATCATCTTCAGTTTTAGGAGAATTTTTCTCAGCCATTGCCCCCAGTTCAATGAGGAGCTTGCGGCCATCATTGACCAAACGATGATCTGGTGGTTCGATGAAATCAAAATCTTCGAGTGAACCCAAGCCCAGACTTTGCATCTGCAAAATTACAGATGCCAGGTTGGTTCGCTTTATTTCTGGTTCGGTAAACTCAGGACGGCTCAGGAAGTCTTCCTCAGAATACAGACGTATACAGACACCCGGCGCAATACGACCACAACGACCTTTACGCTGGTTCGCGGCTGCCTGAGAAACGGCTTCAATTGGTAGACGTTGCACCCGTGAACGATAGTTATAACGCGAAATACGGGCAAAACCGCTATCAATCACATACCGGATATTCGGAACGGTTAAAGCTGTTTCTGCTACGTTGGTGGCAATAATAATGCGTCGCCCGCCACCAGAAGGATTAAAGATTTTCTGCTGTTCGGCCAGCGCCAGACGCGCATATAAAGTTAATACTTCCGTATGGCGTGGCCCATGTTTGATCAGGGTTTCCTGTAACTCGCGAATTTCCTGCTCGGTACTGGCAAAAATCAGGATATCGGCATGTTCGGGATGACCTTTTTCCTGTGCATCCTGAAAGCATTCTTCGACTGCTTTGACCACAGCGCGAGGCAGGTTTTCTTCAAAATCATCAAACTCATCATCATCACTACCGCCAATGCTCATTTCCGAGATCGGGCGATAACGTAGCTCGACTGGGAAGCTGCGGCCTTCCACTTCAAAAATTGGTGCACCATTAAAGTAACTGCTAAAACGGTTTACATCCAGGGTTGCTGAAGTAATGATGACTTTCAGATCGGGACGACGTGGCAATAGCTGCTTCAGATAACCCATAATGAAGTCGATATTCAGCGAACGTTCATGCGCTTCATCAATAATAATCGTGTCATATTTGGTCAGGTATCGGTCATGCGTCAGTTCGGCCAGTAAAATACCGTCTGTCATCAAACGCACAATTGAGTCTTGTGAACCCTGTTCCGTAAAACGTACTTTAAAGGAAATTGATTCACCGAGTTTTTCGCCAACTTCTTCGGCAATACGCTGTGATACGCTGCGGGCTGCCAGTCGACGCGGCTGGGTATGTCCGATCATTCCGGTCAGGCCACATCCAGCCAGCATAGCAATTTGCGGTAACTGGGTGGTTTTACCAGAACCGGTTTCGCCAGCCACAATAATCACCTGATGCTTTTGAATCGCGGCAATCAGCTTATCAGTGTACTGAGTAACCGGTAGATCCTGATTCAGCTTGATGTTCGGAAGACGTTCAAGCCGTTGCCGTACTTTCAGATTGGATTTTTCAAATAATTCCTGATACTGCTTGGCATCTGCGTCTTTCCCCTTTTTCAGTCGATTTAAACGGTGACGGTCACGCGCCATTATCCATTGATCTACATTTAAATGACTCTGCACAGAGAAAACACCCACATCAAAAAACAGGAAAGGTTTATTTTACTTGGTTCATTAGATTTCAGATAGTCGTAGTTCTGTTAAGTGCCGGACAAATTGGCTTTGGCTGCCTGATTTCCCTCAATTCAGCGCCATAAACCTATCAAAATATCTATATGACACGCTTGAATTTTCCTGAGTAGATTTAATCATCAGTTTAATTTTGAAATTGATATTTAAATTATTTTGCGGAAAACATGCTTTTTTCCTGATTCACCCTTGAATTTTTTGGTTTCAACATCATGTTTGCTAGCACGAGGAAAAAGAGATAATTTTGTCATCAGGCCATCATCTTGATGCTGCTCAATGAACAAAGCGATTTTGCCAAAGTGGCGCGTTTTTACTTAATTCGGTTTTTCCGATGTTTGTAATGTAAAAATACCATTTTAGCATCAACCAAAATTTCGATACTCTTATTCAAAATCAAAGACTACCTCAATCATGGAGACAATGATGAGCTTAATTAATACTGAAGTTAAACCATTTAAAGCAACTGCATTCCAAAACGGCAAATTCATTGAAGTTACTGAAGCTGACCTGAAAGGCAAATGGTCTGTTGTATTCTTCTACCCAGCTGACTTCACTTTCGTTTGCCCGACTGAACTTGGTGACCTTGCTGACAACTACGCTGAATTCCAAAAACTAGGCGTTGAAATCTACTCAGTTTCTACTGACACGCATTTCACTCACAAAGCTTGGCACGATTCTTCAGAAGAAATCAAAAAAATCCAGTATGTAATGGTTGGTGATGCAAACTGGACTCTTGCTAAAAACTTTGACGTATTAATCGAAGCTGACGGCCTTGCTGATCGTGGTACTTTCGTGATCGATCCAGAAGGTAAAATCCAAATCGTTGAAATCAACGCTGGTGGTATCGGCCGTGACGCTCAAGAACTTCTTCGTAAAGTTAAAGCAGCTCAGTATGTACACGCTCACCCAGGCGAAGTTTGCCCAGCTAAATGGAAAGAAGGCGATGCAACTCTTGCTCCTTCAATCGACCTAGTAGGTAAAATCTAATTTTAATTAGATTGAACTGATTCAAAAAACCACGCTTTTTAGCGTGGTTTTTTATGGTTTAAGCTTTTATGTCAGCGCAATACGGGATTTTATTTTTTAAAATGATTTTGTTAGGACTTTAAATATTGCAGTCCTATTTTTTTCTTGATCAATCATATAAAAATTCAGGTATATCTTTTGCTTCGCTTTCTCATAATCCTTACCGATTCTTACAATTGAGCTATACATCTGCAGAGCCATATGGCATAAGTTCAAATGATAAGATAAGAAATATTCAGTGGAGGAACGCATATGCAAAAACTGCTTACCGTGATTTCTTGGAAATACAATCCCTCAAGCCGCCACCTGAAAATTGTATACAGTAATGGTCATACCGAGCTGTATCATCCCGTACCTGAATTTATTTATGACAACCTGTTAAGACGCCAAGACAAAGCCGCATTCGTGGAAAAGTATCTCGAATATAATTTACATTTTAATAAAATTTGCATGGATTAGAGCCAATCGAATTAACGCAATCCCACCATCAGCAAACCTGCGCCTATGGGTACAATACTCATGATAAAACGTGGGTCTTGCTGAATTAAGGCAATAAACTCTTCGACTTCTGCTGCATGTGAAATGACATTATCAACTACCAGTAACCCGCCCTTTGCTTTAAGTAATCGACTCAAATGTGGCCAGTAACTGACATAAGCATCTCGTTCAGCATCTAACAGGATAAAATCAAATATTTCCTGTTCTTCCTTCAGATAAACTTGTGCATCAATCACTTTAAAATTGATTAAATCTGCAAGATCTATTTCTGTCGCATATTGCTTTGCCTGAGCAACCCGTTCTGCATCAACTTCAAGAGTTGTAATCATGGCTTGAGTCTGCCGAGCCGCTTCCGCCAGCCATAGAGTGGAATAACCGGTAGAAGTGCCAATTTCCAAAATACTTTTCGATTGTTGCGCACGAATCAGCATAGACAAAAATTGACCGGATTCTGGCTCTATATTCCGGTATCGGTGCAGGCGATCTGCCTGCTTATGATCATGCATATGAAATTTTTCATATAATTCTTGCATGAATATTTCAAATTCATCTGAGTTTTGCATCACTCTTCCCTGAGTCTGTTGGGCTTAAAGTGCCTGAATCAATTTAAAACGCTCCACTTCACGATCATCGTTAGTGGTAATGGTTTCAGTGAACATCGTTAAAGGACGTACCCAAATTGAATAATCCCCATAGAGACATTGATAAACCACCAGCTTTTCTTCAGTTTCACTGTGCGTGGCGACATGAAACACCTGATAAAGCTGTCCCTTATAATGTTGATAAATACCGCGTTGTAATTCCATCATTCAAGTCTCAAATATCTTGTTTTAATCTTAGCTGAAAATCCTTATTCTTGCTCTAAACTACTTGAAAATTAATCTTTTGACCCCATATAGAACTTTGAAATTAATGATGAATTTTTTAATAAATCTGTAAATCCGATCAATAAAATAAAAACAAACTGTTTTACCTATTTATTCAATTCATTTAATATCCTGTTATCAAATAAACATTTACTCCTTTGGAGACGTTAGCAATGTTAGACCAAAATACTTCAGCTCAACTTAAAACCTTATTAGAACGCCTGGAAGGCCCAATTGAACTGGTCGCCACTCTGGATAGTTCTGACAAATCAGCCAAAATCCAAGAACTGGTGTCCGAGGTTGCTGCACTGTCTGATCTGGTGACTGCACGCTTTGACGGGACCAATGCACGTGCGCCAAGTTTCGGGATTGCCAAGGCCGGTGAAGAGCCACGGGTGTTCTTTGCAGGCTTGCCAATGGGCCATGAGTTCACTTCGCTGATTCTGGCATTGCTGCAAACCTCAGGTTATGCACCAAAAGTCTCGGATGAAGTACTGGCAAATATCAAGAGCCTGGGGGTTCAATCTAATTTCGATGTATTTGTATCGTTAAGCTGCCATAACTGTCCGGATGTGGTTCAGGCACTCAACCTGATTGCCATCTATAACCCGGGCACTACAGCGACCATGATTGATGGGGCTTTCTTCCAGGAAGAAGTAGAAGAACGCAAAATCATGGCGGTTCCGATGGTGTTCCAGGATAACCAGCATATAGGTCAGGGTCGTATGACGCTGGAAGAAATCATTGCCAAGTTGGATAGCAATGCCGCTACCAAAGATGCTAAAAAGCTGAATGCCAAAGACGCCTTTGATGTCCTGGTGATTGGTGGTGGACCTGCTGGGAATACCTCTGCAATCTATGCAGCACGTAAAGGCATTAAAACCGGGATCGTGGCTGAACGTATGGGCGGTCAGGTCATGGATACCATGGACATCGAAAACTTTACGTCTGTACAAAAAACTCAAGGTCCGAAGTTTGCAGCGGAAATGGAAGCCCACGTGCGTGAATATGGTGTCGACATCATGAACCTGCAACGTGTGTCTGATATCAAAGGGGCAGACGAAACGGCCAATGGTCTGGTGGAAGTGACTTTAGCGAATGGTGCCAAACTGGAATCGAAAACTGTAATTCTGTCGACCGGTGCACGCTGGAGAGAGATGAATGTTCCAGGTGAGCAGGAATACAAAACCCGTGGTGTAGCCTACTGTCCGCACTGTGATGGCCCACTGTTCAAAGGCAAACGTGTCGCGGTGATTGGCGGTGGTAACTCGGGTGTTGAAGCCGCGATTGACCTGGCAGGGATTGTAGAACATGTAACGCTGGTGGAATTTGATACCAAGCTGCGTGCGGATCAGGTGTTGCAAGACAAGCTGAACAGCTTGCCAAACACTACGGTGATCAAGAATGCCTTGTCGACTGAAGTGCTGGGTGACGGTGCACAGGTGACTGGTCTGAAGTATAAAGACCGTGCTACGGATGAAGAGCATGTGGTTGAGCTGGCGGGGATCTTCGTGCAAATCGGTTTGTTGCCAAATACGGACTTCCTGAAAGAAACCCAAGTTGAGCTGACCAACCGTGGCGAGATTGTGATTAACGACCGCAACGAAACCAATGTGAAAGGTGTATTTGCAGCAGGTGACTGTACCACAGTGCCTTACAAGCAGATCATCATTGCGACCGGTGAAGGTGCCAAGGCATCACTGTCTGCTTTTGATTACATCATCCGTTCGGGGCAGTAAGTTTCAGACTAGCTCAAATAAAGCCTGCTTGATGCGGGCTTTATTTTTAATTAATTTTGTCATTATCTTTTTAGATTCAACTATATTTTTCAGATAATGAATCGTTTGATCATTTTCTTGATACGATCTTAGTCATGTAATTAATTTTTATCCTATATAGATACTATGTAATTGTCGGCAATCTCGTCTTGCCAACCCAGAAAAGCTCTCCTATGATAAAGCGACAAATCATCTTTCATGATCGAAGAATAAAAAGGATAACATCCTGGGAGAAGAACAATGCAGTATCAATATCATTGTGCCTGCTGTGAAAAAGTAGTCGACTCTACAGAAAAATCATGCTCAAACTGCGGCTCACATCATATTCGCAGCCCTTTTGGTTTCTGGGTTTTGTGTCTAATCGCCTGTCTCGTTACAGCAATTGTGTTTAAAGTGGTGCATTTGTATGTGCAGTCACAACAAGAAGTTCCCGTACAACACTCTATATTGGACGTTTTAAAAGAAGAAGATAAAGGACTTCGCTAATTTCTTTACCTCACAGCAAAGACCTGTTGGTTCAAACAGGTCTTTTTATTGCACTTGAATAATTCAAATAGCTATGTGGAAAATGGCCTCATCAAATCCAGATTTGATTTACAATAGCGGTGGATTTGAATGAGAGATGTGCCATGGTTCAGTTAATTAAAAAAGGTGGATTGCGTGAGCGCGCTAATCGTAGCCGCAGTTATCAAGGCTCTGAAAATACTGAAACCACCCTAAAGCCTAATCGTTATCAAACGGCGGTTAAAACACCAGACAATTTATCCTCTCCTACCCCAACCTCACCAATATCTCCAGCATTAAATGAAGATATACCACTTAATTCATTAGAATAAGTGCGTCATACCATAACCACAATGCAAATAGCAGAAATAGTCCGCCTGAAATCATATCAATATAACTCCCCGAACGCTGGTACAAGGTTTTAATTTTTGGTTGGGAAATCAACAGCATCAATAAAGCAAAGGTGATAAAGGTCTGCAAAGGAATAATCACTGCGAGCTGTGTTTTCAAATAATCTGAAGCAGATGAACTTAAGGCCAGTGAAAATACGCTACTAAAATAGATCAGTGTTTTTGGATTAGAAAGATTGGTCCATAAGCCCAACATAAAATAGTTTTTAGCTTGCACCTGTCCATTTGTATCGTCGTCGGTCTGATGTCTATTTTTAAAGCTATGCACACCACCCTTTAACATGGCCCATCCCATTTTAGCCAGGAACATACCACCGAGCACCATCAATACCTGTTGAATCCATGGAAACTGGTCAATTAACACGGTAAAACCCACAAGTGTCAGTATTACCCAAACCACGATACCGGCAGAGATCCCTGCGATAACTTTCAGGGCATTCTGGCGTGTGGTAGATGCGGCACTTTTGGCAATGAGTAAAATATCAGGGCCAGGACTCAATTGAGCAACAAAATGCAGAAGACAGATCGTAAAAAGCAGAGACATTAAAATAAGGTAAATTTATAAAAACATATTATAACGTTTGTTCAAAGACATTAGAAAGTTCCAATAAAAAAACCGAATCATCAGATTCGGCTTAAATAGAGTTTTTTTAAATAAAACATTTATTTTGGATTGATATCTTTCATTTCAATTTTTTTCGCCTCAGGTCTCACTTCACGTGCTTCACCATCAATAATGGTGGAATCACCGCGACCTGATTGCTGATTTTGCATATCCTGCATTTGACGCATCATCTCGGCAAATGGATTTTGGCCTTGTGCCCCACCCATATCGCCCATCATGCCACCCATCATTTTTTCCATCATGAGTTGTTGACGTTTTATCATCGCTTTCATCATGGCAGCCTTAAAGACCTGCTGAACCGCTGGAATGAGCATTAATACGGCTAATACATCGGTAATCAATCCAGGAATAAGCAGAAAGAAACCTGCCAGAATTTTAGGTAAATTTCCTGTTAGTGCAGGATCTGCACTCATCTGTCCCATCTGCATTTGCTGCATCTGTGGCATGACACCGGCCGAGTATTTACGGATCAGATTCATACCAATAAAAAATGCGGCTACAAACCAGAAAAATACGTACCACATGCTCCCGACGAGGTCACCCACGCCAATCCAGACAAATACTTCTAGGATTAAGCCTGCAAGGATAATAAGAAATAATTTCATGAAAATTAATCTAATCTCAGTAAAATAAATAATAGGATGCTGGAATCAACTGCTTCATCAGGATCAAGCTTTTTTGATACGCTTATGTAACAATATGGGCATTATTCTATTTTTAAAGTGCGGGCATGTCATTAATTATTGGGATTGACCCCGGTTCTCGTTTAACCGGTTACGGAATTATCGAAAAAGACGGCTCCAAACTGACTTTTGTTGATGCCGGCACCATCAGAACAGAAACAACAGAAATGCCTGAACGTTTAAAACGTATCTTTGCCGGCGTGGAGCGCATTGTAAAATTTTATGGTCCCACTGAAGCTGCGGTAGAACAGGTCTTTATGGCACAAAATCCGGATTCTGCCTTAAAACTCGGTCAGGCCCGTGGTGCTGCTGTTGCGGCACTGGTCAATCTGGATTTGAAAGTCGCTGAATATACTGCGCGCCAGATCAAGCAGTCGGTAGTGGGTTATGGCGCTGCGGATAAAGAACAGGTGCAGATGATGGTGATGAATATTCTAAAACTCAGCATCAAACCGCAGCAGGATGCCGCCGATGCTTTAGCTGCTGCTATTTGTCATGCCCACGCCTCAGGAAGTATGAGTAAAATGGCGGTATTGAATGCGTTGGGCGGTATGGCACGCGGCCGGAGTCGCGTCAGTAGCCGTCGTCGATAAGGTTTAACGCAATATTATAAAGTCTTGAACATCTAGCTCAGATTCCAGATACTCTTGCATAACAGATTTTACAGTTGCACGAGCAGGCCCTTGCCAACTTCGTGCAATCATTTCGCTAAGTTGTGAATCTGTTCCAACAATAACCGCCTCCACCTCACCTGTGCTCAAGTTCTTCACATATCCTTTCAGTCCAAGTGCTTGAGCCTGCTCGGCAAACCAGTAACGGTATCCGACTCCTTGGACTTGGCCTGAAATATTCAGTTTGATGACTGGCACACTATTCTCCTTAGCGATTCACCACCTGATAAATCGCATGCTTCATATCCTGCGCCTGCAAACCTCGTTCGCCATTTTTGGCCAGTTCATCACCTGCAAGTGCATGCAGCGTCACAATTTCATGCAAATGAATTTTTTGTTTAAATTGTGCCTTTAGACTAGCAATCATGCCGGCCAGCACATCTCCCATTCCACCCGTCCCCATACCGGCATTTCCAGCTGTGCATATATAAAGTTTTTCTTCCAGAATCAGGCTGCCTGAACCTTTTAGCACCCATTGTCCCTGATATTTTTGTTGCAGGGCATGAATGGCTGCAATCCGATCCATTTCAACTTCCGCAGTGCTACACGCCAGTAACGTAGCGGCTTCCCCAGGATGCGGAGTCGCATAAGTCTGGGAATTCAAAACTTGAGGCTGCTTGGCCAGAAACCATAAGGCATCCGCATCCAAAACTACCTCCAGATCAGATTGCTGAGTCAGCTCAAACCAAACTGTATATTGTTGCTCTGACCAAGAATCACGACCTAATCCCATGCCAAAACAGACTGCATCGACCTGCTGAATTAGTGCTTGGCGTTGCTCCTGAGTTAAAAGATTGATATCACGCAGCATGATATTTGGTGCACGTGACAAAATCGCAGTATGGTGTTTTGCATCACAAACGATGGTGACTTTACCTGCTCCGGCAGCAAATGCTGCCTCTGCCGCCATGATCACTGCCCCACCCATATCAGCATGTCCACCAATCACTAAGACATGACCATAACTGCCTTTATGACCAAAGGCTTCACGCTTGGGCAATTGAATCTCATGCGATGAAAGACAAGCAGTCGGCTGAAGCTCAGTATCTGTTGGAATAGCAGAAATCAGTTCGATCTTGCCCGCATATTCTTTGCCTTGTCCGGTAAACAGTCCTGCCTTAAGCCCTAAACCCGTGAAAGTGTAGTCAGCTTTAATCGCAACAGGCAAAGGCTGGCCGGTATTGGCATCCAATCCACTCGGAATATCAATTGAGATTTTTAATCCAGTTTGCTGATTGATCGTTTGAATAACATTTTGCCAGTCAAAGTCCAGCTGACGGTTCAGACCAATTCCGAATAATGCATCGATATAGACCTCACATTCAGATTGAAAATCAAAATGCGAATAAGGCTGCAAGCCAGCTTGCTGAGCTTCCTGCACAGCCGATGCTAAATCTTTGGAATTACCCAACTCAACTGCATAAATATCAACACTGAAGCCCGCCTGTTTGAGATATTTGGCCACAAGATAGCCATCGCCGGCATTATTACCCTGACCACAGCAGACAGCGATTTTTTTTATTTTTTGCTGGGAAAATAAAGTGATCAGCCGCTGACTAATCCCCCAGGCGACTTGTTGCATTAAACCGTAGGAACTATTTTGCTGTTGAAACCAGCGCTGCTCCCATGCTTGTAGATCACGGCTATGGTAAACTTGTTGCTGCATTTCTTATTCCCTGTCTTTGGTTTATGGCAACTCCCGATTCTCAAGCGCAAATTAAAGTTTATCAACAAGATCCAGCCGAGCTAAAAGCATGGATTAAAGCGCAGGCTTTAGAATTGGGTTTTTCTGATTGTGTCATTGCCAAACCAGATGCTCAAGCAGAATTAGCACGCTTACAGGAATATCTGGATCGTGGTTATCATGGTGACATGAAGTTTCTGGAAGAGAATCTGGAAAAACGTGCCAATCCCGCCTTACTGGTTCCCGGCACACGTAGCATTATCTGTGTGCGTATGGATTATCTGGTCGACGCACCAGAACCACGTTATATCCCTTATGCACCCAACTCTGCCATTATCGCGCGTTACGCCCGTGGCCGAGATTATCACAAAACCATGCGGGGTCGCCTGAAAACCTTGGCGACAAAAATCCGGGGAAAAATCGGAGATTTTGAATCACGCCCATTTGCCGATTCTGCGCCAATTTTTGAAAAATCGCTGGCTGAAAGTGCCGGCATGGGCTGGACAGGTAAACACACCCTGCTGATTCATAAAACATCAGGCTCATTCTTTGTGCTGGGTGAACTGTTTACTTCACTGGAACTGCCCTTTGATGAACCCGCGACCAAACATTGTGGCTCCTGTACTGCGTGTATCGACATCTGTCCGACTCAAGCCATTGTCGAGCCTTATATGTTAGATGCTCGCCGCTGTATCGCCTATCTGACCATCGAATATAAAGGCATTATTCCAGAAGATTTGCGACGCGGAATTGGTAACCGGGTTTTTGGTTGTGACGATTGCCAGCTGATATGTCCATGGAACAGTTTTGCCCAAGTGACCTCGATAGAGGATTTTCATCCGCGGCATGGACTGGATCAAGTGAGTTTACTGGATTTATGGCAATGGGATGAAGCCACCTTTTTAAGTGCGACTGAAGGCAGTCCGATGCGTCGTACGGGTTATCAAAGCTTTATGCGCAATATCGCCATTGGTTTGGGCAATGCACCCTTTGATGGGCAGATTATTCCGGCCCTTCAGCAACAGCGTAATCAACATGATAAAATTGTGCAGGTACATATCGATTGGGCTATTCAAGAACAACTGGCAAAATCCAGTTAATTTTCCATCTTTACCTAGCGTCACAGTTTCACTTAAAAGCCTTACACACCCATGTTTCAGACTATGGCATAAATAAAAATAGTCAGAAATGAAGTGGAAGAAAGATGATGTCATCAAAAAATCCAAATCAAGAACTGCTGGAGCAGCTTCAGCATGACCAGCAGAAGCAACAACAGCAGCAGCCGCAACATGGCCCGATTAATTCCCCAAAAAACAATCAGCATGAACAGGATCAGCGCGTGTTTAACAAGCAGCACCGTAGTGATCTGCATGGCCAGGATATTCATGGAAATCACAGTAATAAATAATCTGGCAACTGAAAAACAAAGCTCACCTCGTGTGGGCTTTGTCATTTATATAAGGTCATATTTTGCTAGTGAAGCAAAAGCTTATTTTTATTAAGATGAACCGAATGATAAATAAGCATAGATAGGGAAAGAGATGAACAGTAGTGATGCGGTACGTAATGATTGGTCACGTCAAGAAATACAAGCACTTTATCAGCAGCCTTTAATGGACCTAGTGTTCCAGGCGCAACAGGTTCATCGTGAACATTTCACCGCCAATACCGTTCAGGTCAGTACCCTGCTCTCAATTAAAACCGGTAAATGTCCTGAAGACTGTAAATACTGCTCACAATCAGCGCATTATGATTCCAAACTGGAAGCTGAAAAACGCATTGCAGTCGATAAAGTGATTCAGGAAGCCAAACAGGCGCTGGCATCAGGCAGTTCACGTTTTTGTATGGGGGCTGCATGGCGCAACCCACATGAACGCGATATGCCTTATGTGCTGGAAATGGTACGTGAAGTTAAAGCACTCGGTCTGGAAACCTGCATGACACTGGGGATGCTAAATGGATCTCAGGCTGAACGCTTGAAAGATGCGGGACTGGATTATTACAACCATAATCTGGACACTTCTCGTGAATACTATTCACATATCATCAGCACGCGTAGCTTTGATGATCGTCTGGATACTCTGGATCATGTACGTCAGGCTGGTATGAAAGTCTGTAGTGGCGGTATTGTGGGTCTGGGTGAAAGTCGTGATGACCGAATTGGTTTATTATATGAACTTGCAACTCTGGCAATTCATCCTGAATCTGTGCCAATTAATATGTTGGTGCCGATTGAAGGTACACCGATGGCAGATGTAGAAAAACTGGATGTGATTGAATGGATTCGTACTATTGCCGTGGCACGCTTGCTAATGCCTAAAAGTTATATTCGCCTTTCTGCCGGCCGCGAATCCTTAAGCGATTCGGATCAGGCTTTGGCGTTTATGGCCGGTGCCAATTCTATTTTTTCTGGTGAAAAACTGCTGACGACCCCTAATACATCCCAAGGCCGGGATCAGCAACTTTTTGCAAAATTAGGTTTAGTTGCAGAACAGCCAAAACCGAGTGTTCGCAGTCTGGCTACAGATGCAATGGCAAGCTAATCACTGTTTAAGTTAATGAACTCGCAGAAAAGTTATGTGCAGTAATTAAAATGCCATAACGGGCATTCAGATAATCTCCGACTCGGATTTGATCTACTCCATTGGCATGATGCACCATCAGCGCTTGCGTGACTGCATCATAGCTAAAGGAGTCATAACTATCTTGATGCAGGCTGAGCCAGTGCAGCGTATCTGCCAGCTTGCTGTCTACGATATAGGTATCTGCATGAAAATCTTTACTCATATGCCTGTTCATCGTGATGAAATTTCCCTTTAATTTTAACGGAAATTAGCCCATAACAAGCATAAAAAAAGTGAGCCATTGCTCACTTTTCTTGCAAAAACTTTAGTCCTTATTCGTGCCGCACTTACGACACTCCCTGTGTTCCCCGATCTCTTGCATTTGCTCATACTCATAAATATGCAAACAAAACAATTTTCTTAAAAGCTGAAGCATCATTGAAACTCCTGTTTAATCATTTTTTTTAATACGCTTCTTAAGATATTCCGTCCTGAAACATCATGATTTTTGACTAAAAAATCATCTCATATTAATTAGCATAATTTTTTCAGTTGTAAAATGCATTTCATCTACTTTTCAATTTTTTTGCAGGTATTCTTTGAACTACATCACAATTATTTCATAAATATGAACTTTTTTTTTTGATTAAAGAGGATGTTTATGGAATCTAGATAACAAAAGTAATATCTGAGGGAGATGCTTTTTTATTAAGCTGGGAACGAAGAATCTTTATTGAAAGGTAAACCAGAAAAGTTAATTATCAGTAGAGGCAACCATTTTAAGTCCTTCGAGATAAGAGCAACGATCAATTAAGTGAATTGCTTACTTCAGATTTCATAATATCCAAAAACAAAAAACCACCTAGGATTAATACACCTAAGTGGTTGTTTTATATGGTGGGCCCAGACAGACTTGAACTGTCGACCAACGGATTATGAGTCAGAACAAGTCTTCATTTTTTTACTAATAAAAACAATAGGATAATTAATATAAAGATAAAAATAACCAATAAAATCAATAGTACCGCTCTTTTACACATAAGCCTTTGAAAAATAAGGAAACTGTATTATTGACTATCCCATTGCTATTGTATCCTGATTTGGTAAGTACAAGAAAAATAACTACTGGATCAGGTAAATTTTCGTACAAAGACCGTAGATTGACCGTAGACCACGGCGCTACCCAAAAAATAGACCGCAGATCTGTAATACTTTTTTGGAGACCATAGTCAGACCATGCCTATGTATTGAACTTTCATCAGTACCGTAGATATAAAAATTGGTGAGTTTGATTTTTTGCAATCAGTCAGGGTAACACTGGAACAACTGAACAATCACCCTCTAATTGTTCAGTATTCTCACCATGAAAAAGCCACTTCAACAGAACTCCAAGCAGAATTGAAAAACAATAAGATCAACTTAACAGACACAATCAGAGAAAGGTCACGTCAACTACAGTAGAGATGCGAGATCAGGGGGTACTTTGGCTATTTTTTCTTTTTCTATATACGAAACCTCCCCCTATTTTTATAAAAAAACCCATTTTTTTCATCAACTTGTTCAAAAAACATAGGCGGATTTATCTCTCCGCATTTGTATTTTCTTCACTCAAAAATCAATCGTATCTAGCACTTCTTCGTTCAGAAAATACAAATGTAAAATGGGTGAAAAAAGATAAAAAACCTAATTTTAAGCGTGGATATCCAACTAGGCCTCAGATATATCAACCAAAGGGCTTAATACACGTTAAACATGCCAAAAGCATAGTATTAGGCACCAATGAATCTTCACTCAAGAATAATAATTGCTAGTCCTCATTTACTTAATTAACTCAGGCTTAACCCCCTATCCTTTTCATCCGTTAATTTCTATAATCAATTGAATATAAAAAAATTTACATTAATGAGGCTCTAATGCTTGGTAAACTGCTCAAAGCTAGTTTGTTATTAAATCCTACCACTTTATTAATTAGATCAGTAACCACTAATCCAGCCAAAGCTATTTTAAATACCTTAGAAGACTTAAATGATGTTATAGACGGGAAGCCAATTAGGGGATTAAAAAAAGCTAAAACTGGAAATCAATTTGCTGATAGCTTCATAGACAATGTTTTTAAAGATAAAGTTAAACCCAAAGTCGGCAGTGTCGTACATTGTGGATTGTTTGCTAATAAAATAGACCACTCTGGTATCTATATCGGGTATAACAAAATTGCTCATTTAGATGGTTCAGGAAAAATTGAAACTGTAACACCGGAAGTATTTCTTAATCGTTTAGATGGCTTGAATATGGCTATCAGTATTTATGTTTCTTGCAAAGATGGTAAAGCTATTGGCTCTAGAATAGTTGCCGAAAATGCTAAAAGAAAAATTGGTAAAAGCGTTAAATACAATTTATTCAATAATAATTGCCATATATTTAGTTCAGGTTGTCTCACAGGTAAATTTGATAATAATGATGGCTTTTTTTCTGAATTAGAAGAAACAACTGAGCGTATTTTAGGATCAAATGAATGGCGTGTTTGGGATATCCCATCAAAAGGCTAAAAATAAGTGATTTATATAGTAGCTCGAGTATACCGTACCATATAAAAATGGGAGCCTAGGCTCCCATCAATTTCTGCTAAAAACTAAGCCTCATCATCTTCGAACAAAACTTCAAATGATCTTGTCAATTTATCTTCAATTTTTCGGCTTCGCCCTGAAGATGCATCGTATTCTTTACCATCTATAGTAATGTACTTCTTTTGAATTGAAGCAGGTACATCACAGAAGCTGTAGCCAAACGCACATAAGTCCAAGAAACGCACTTTTTTGGCTGTGTACCCTTTTTTGTCATTCAATACTTTCACATGACAATAGTATTTCAAAAAGTTAATTGAGCCACCATCAACAAAAGAGGCCTTCCCTTGATCATCTACTGATATGTATGATGATGGGTACTCTTTCAATAGTGCGATAATAGATCTGCTCTGTGAAAGCTTAGCAATCCATTTATTCATGAGTCCTGTGATGTCTTCATAACAATGCAATTTACTCTTGAAGTCTCCCTTTTTGATACGCTTTGAAAGTTCAGTCATGATTATGTTCACCACAGGGTGACTCTGATAGTGATAGCCTAACTTCATAACTTTATTAGTGCGCTCTTTTTCAATCGTATCAACGATATCCACCAGATTGGGTAACCTCGAACCCAAAACTGCCATTTCCTGGAAAACCTCATAATGAATCGGTTGTTCTGTTTTTTGGTAAAGATTCGAACCATCATCTCTACTCTCAGAAAATAACTGCGCTAATTTGAGCGGACTTGGTTGCAACATCTCAACTACTTTCTGAGCCACCTCAGGAATGACTTTTTTCTTGGTCAACTTAATCTCTTCTGCACTTAATTTCAGCTCCTTAATCAAATCATCACTAACAGTACTATTAGATGACGAAATGTACACTTCAGCATGGGGCATCAATTGCTGTAAGCGATATTTAAGGTAGTGTGCATTCTGATAGCATTTTTTTAGATCGACCTGATATACCCTTCCTAAAATACTAGCCGTATTTAAGCTGATTTCGTTATTCTCAACTCTAAACCCTTTGCACTCCACAAGCTCATTCGTCAAACCATTTAGCAGTTTAGCCTTATCCATTTTAGTGGAAACTAAATCCCCAAAATCTTGAAAGTAATCTTTACTTACTAATGGTAAGAGATCATTCTGCAAAAAATGAGTCAATTTGTGAAAACTGCTATGCATTTCTTGAACCCAACGGTTGTCTATTTGTTCAACATTGATCTTCTTGATCTCTACCTGATCAGGTAAGTGAATATAGACTGGTGGGCGAGCTTTACGTAAACGTCCAATGAACTGGGTAATTTCTTCAGGATGTGCGGGTTGTCCCACAATATGAATACTATCAACTTCGTCATCGGCATTATTTAGATTAATCGCTTCGTCCATAATAGACGTGCAAATTACAACTTGATAATCACTATCCAACTTTTCCAAGCTCAACATTTCATGACATTTTGGGTTAGCCATTTCTTGACGGTTAACCAACATGACATTAAACCCTTCTTTTTCAAACATGAGTTTTACTTGCTTGGAAAAAGCAATGTCATTAATGCGAATAATCATGAGCTTGTCTTGTCCCTTCTCTCTGTTATCCTTTAAACGCTGTAGTACCCCACCGTACCAATTTAAGACATGCGGCTTGAAGTAGCGTATAAGTTGAATATTGCGGCTCATTTCATCTTTTTTTTGAATATCGTAGTACTGACTGATATGAATTCCAAGCATTTCAAACAGGGACTCAGTTGGTGTAGCAGTCAACAAAATACAACGATCAAACTTTTGGGATTTGACAGCGTTGATAATAGGTTGAATCGCATCATCTCTATAACTTCCAGCACCATATAGCTTCTGGCATTCATCAACTACCAAAATGGTATCTTTACTTAGCTCTGGTTCAAATTTTTTGAATTGATCAAAGGTCATCACCAGATTCTGTTTAATAAGTTTTTTGATTGATTTTGCAGAAATTCGCTTATCTCCATAGATGAAAGCGATGTCATCTCGATCACCGTAGGTCTCTTCGCATTGTTTGACTTGCCCCACATTTGGACAAACAAAAACTACATGATATTTACGCATGAGTATGTTGATTATAAACCATGTTTTTCCTGTACCCGTGTTGGCTCTAATCAAAGTATTTCCATTTGCAACAACGATTACATCCGAAATATTTTCATTAGATTTCAGTAGCTTGATTTGCTTTTTTGGTAAATTAGACATGAGTTTTCCTAGGGCATGCCAAAAGGCATACCCGAAATTGAATAAATGAATGGTTTTAGAAGGGTTAAACTACAGCCGCAGCCTGAACTTCACGGATAACTGCCGCGATTTTTTCGGACGCATTCTGCAACGTACTGTGTTGAAGATGTGCATAGCGCTGAGTGGTTTGTGGTGAGGCATGACCAAGTAATTTCTGTACAACAAAGAGGGATTCCCCGCTGTTCACAGCAAGACTGGCAAAGTTGTGACGTAGATCATGAATACGCATATTAGAGATGCCTGCACATTGCATGACTTTGTCAAAGGTTTTACGGATATCGTTATAAGGTTTACCAGTTTCTGGATTAGCAAATATGTAAGTTGAGATTTTTGGTAAGGCATTCAAAATAGCCATTGCATCCGTGTTCAATGCAATGTGACGTGCCTTACCAGACTTATTAAATTTTAAAAGCCAAGTAGACTTGGTGAAATCTACATCCGACCATTGCATGTCCATTGCCTCACGTTTACGCACACCTGTCAGCAACAAAAACTTGATAATCGCTACGATAGTTTTGTTGCTAATGGCGTAGTGCTCAGGATGTTTCAGCACCAACATGAGATGTTGTAACTCCTCATCAGACAGATAACGCTCGATCTGATTGTTCTCTTGCAACTTCTTCACGCGCTTCATTGGATTGCTTGCAATCAACTCATGATCAATTGCAAGATTGAAGATCACAGACAATAACGCTCGAATACGATTCACGGTAGCATCTTTCAGGCCTTTAGCCTTTGCCGAATGCAAGACATCAGTCACCAATGCCATGTTCAG
Organism: Acinetobacter lwoffii; assembly: GCF_024129115.1. Lineage (GTDB taxonomy): Bacteria > Pseudomonadota > Gammaproteobacteria > Pseudomonadales > Moraxellaceae > Acinetobacter > Acinetobacter lwoffii_T. Next base: position 316,053 of record NZ_JAMXXO010000001.1, on the reverse strand, counting down.
CTCATCAAATCTCTTTTCTCCTAGGTAGGGTAAAATATGTTTCCGTAGTCGTGATTCGTCATCTCGATGTGACTTTTTTCTAACTCTGGCATTCGGCAGATAGACCTCCATAACAAACCGCTCAAATGTCATTTCTTTTTTGCTCTTCTCATCCTCAGCGAATGGATCTAAGCCTTGCGATAATCGTGCATGAAATTGCTCTACTTGATTCACCCAATCTGGTAAAAATCTTGCTAGCTCATCATGTGTACATGACCCTAAACCTTGACTAACCTTCTTCCCTTGGTAAGTCAGGCGTACAAGACCACGTACTGCCTTCGCTGTTGCAACTAGACGGAGGCCTTTGACCTGCACTTCTGGACAAATGTTGCGAACATCTTGTTCTTTGCCCCACTTTTCTGGATCTTGTAAGGCCACAAATAGCACTTTCAAACCAGTCTCTATTTTCATAGGTACTCCAAATTTTGGGTGCAGAAACCTACTTCAAATAATCGAAATCATTTGAAATCAATATGTTTCTACACTAAGGGTTCAATTCAATAATATCTGACTGAGTTCAATTTCAACTCAGCCAACCAATGACAATTACAACTTGAAACGAGCAAGTACCATCTATTGTTTTTCACGGTAGATTTCACCCTGAAAAACCTTACTGTTTGCTGCTCAATCAAACAGATACAAGCGTTATATCCGATTTTCATTCAGCATCAAAGCCCCCTATTTTTCTTGCAAAAAATAGATCTACCTGAAAAATGTCGCTTTCAAGTATATGATTATAAATAATATATATTTTTAACCATTTGGTAAAAAACCATTTACCCCCTAGTAATCACCGAAAAAACGGGGAATCCGCTAGAAGCCGTGGTTTCTAGGGACAAATCGGTTTTTAGGCTAAAAATGGTTAATTTTCACACAAAAACAAATGCTCGTTTTTTAACCAAACAGTCCGAAAGGTCAAAAAAATTGGACCACAGGACTACTAGACAGTGTCACTTTCCATCCTCAAAAGGCATCTTCTCTTGCCACCCTTCACTTCACAAAAAGATCAACCGTAAAGCATGTTGCCCTACGGTCTTTTTCTCGGTCCATCAGTAATCACTGGGTAACAAAATGGTCGTCACTGACCGATCTGCTTCAGTAATGATCCAGATACTCCCTTCGGCAAATCTGTAACTCGACATGATGCGCAGTGGTAGTAATAGTGCTTCCTCATTGGACTCTCGATCTTCCTCGCATACATCACCCCAATCACCACAATGATGACGTAAAAGTAATGCAACGAGGTCAATCTTCTCTGTTTCAGCAAACCGTAAGGCATTTCGTGTAGACACGACTTGGCCTAAAGCAAATAAGTTCCGCTTGGTCATAAAATTCGCTCAGATTAAAGTTAATAGTGAAGTTGCTACGTCAGGAGTGTTGTTACAGGCCTACATCACTTGTAGTTGATGTTGTTCAAAAATAGCTTTCGGAACATAGATCAAGATACCTTCGTTGTCGTTGAGCAAAATACAGATCTCAAACCAATCCTTTTTCTTTTCAACAAACTCAATCTCTCCCATATTCAACTTTTCAGAAAGACTGAAGCTAAGATTTTCAAAAGGCTGAATCAGGTCTTGCTCATCTTCACAAACAACAAACCACCCATGTAGGGTGGCTTGATAAGGTTCTTCATACTGATGCTCAAGGATTTGCATCGTTTCAAGAATGGCATGAGCTATGGGCTGTTCATGCACTTTCTGGATATCTGCTTTACTCTTGATCAATTGCATCTTCACTACCCTCATCCATCGAAGTAGATTCAACTTTTTCAGCAGTTTTATGCTGACGCTTTTTTGTGGATTTCAGTCCAGTAGTTTTATCAGCGTGAGATGAATCGATATCTTCTTGCCCTGCTTTCAGATGGCTTTCCAGACCAATTGACCAGAGTTCATAGTCTTCATTGACTTCCAGCAAACGTGCAGTTTGTGGATGAGTATGAATAACTTTCTGATCGACCAGTACAGCCCCTAAAAAACTCGAGTTATTGACTGACTTACCAATGAACAGTGATTTCAATGCGGTAGCATGAAAAGGCTTGCCTTCTTGGTATAACTTACCAAGCAGTTGAATAATGTCATCGACTTTGATCAGCTCTGCACTAAAGCCTCCTGTAGATTCATTCTTGCTTAATGCAATACCAAAAGACTGATCTTCACTGTGTTGCCATAATTGATAGTGCAGTTGACCTTCGGCACGGTCAGAAAGTTTATTGCAAGTAAAAGTATGAATCAGGTTATAGCCTATTTTGTCATGAATACGTGGTTGCATGGTTTTGATTCCTGTAGACGTAAAAAATCCCGATACACCTATGGTGCATCGGGACATACAAATTTTGATTTTTTGGGTTAGATCAGTACTTCGAGTACAGCACAAACTTTGGCGATATGGCTTGCTTCTGCATCGTTGCACACTCGCATTGCTTTGGATACAGATCGAACCTGTCGAGATGGCACTAAATCAAGTACATCAGATACATGCTCTAAGTCTGGATAATGTTTTTTCATGGTCACTCCTCTATTAAGACCATAAAAATAATATATCCATCAAAGCATCATAATTACTTTTGGTATATTTAATATATTGCACTATATTATTTTTTATTTAAAATGCTTTATTTTTATAGTTCTTTATAAAAAAACAAACACTTACATTTAAGCAAAACTGAATTTTTTGATCAATTCAGATCAGAGGGTATTATGTCGAAAAAAAGTATTTTTATATCGATAGGGTTAATCATTATTCTTATATTGGGATATTTAGCTGCATCACCATATATTGTCTTAAATAACATTAAAAAGAGCATAGACGCGAATGATAGTAAAGCTGTTGCTAGCTATATCGATTTCCCAAGTGTACGTCAAAGCTTGAAAGCTCAACTAAATCAACAGTTACAAGAGCAACAAAAAAAATCAGAAAACATGGAAAATGATCCATTTGCTGAAGTAAGTAATCTTTTCGCTACAACCATGATTGATAAAATTATGGATACAGTCCTTACTCCTGAAAATCTAACTACACTTTTGCAAGGTAAGAAACTTGAGAATTCACTAGATCTTAAAGAGTCTTCAAAAAATGAGAATGAATTAGATAACAGTAACAGCGAAGTGAGCTATGACACTTCTTACAAATCTTTCAACCACTTCCAAGTCGCTATCAAGAAAGATAACTCGGCAGATCCTGATATTTCTATAGTAATGACTCGAGAGGGTCTAAGTTGGAAAGTTACTGAACTTGTTCTTCATGACAATGAAAAGCCTTCAGCACCTAAAGAAGTAAAGCAAGAACCAATCATTGAAGAACCCAAAAAAGTAGTCGAAGTTGCTCCTGAAGCACCTAAGATGAAATATGAAAACTTAATAATTTCAGATTCAGAAATTGGTAACGGTGATTTCCATCTTTCAAATCCTGCAGAATATGAGGGTCATGCAATCTTTTACCTTACTCCAGCAGGAATGGATAATATTCTGGAGCAAGTAGTTGAAGAACCCGAATATCTCGGCTATCTGAAAGTAGAAAAAGCCTATAAATTTAGTGACCAATATTTACTTGTCGTTTCTACAGGTGAATCTGGTAATAGCTGTCCTGCTACAACCTATGTGATCGGCTATGATACAAAATCACATTCAGTGTCTGGTTTCAAAAGATTAGAAAGCTGTTCTGAAAATATAGAAGCACTGTCTGAAGGCAATAAATTAACGGTCAAGAAAGAAAATGAGTCCTTAGTTTTCTATAACGCGGTAGTTAATTAAAAAGTTAATAAATAAAAAAATAGCACTCCAAAGTGCTATTTTTTTATTTAAAGAAGAAACTATAAATATAAGCATTTATATAGTTTTAACCACATCTAAATCAATCAACACAGCAGCAATAAACCCAGCGTTATTCTTATCACCAATAAGTGGTAATAATTTTGCTACTGAGATTGATAAACCATTTTAAATCAGATATTTTAAAAAGATAAATGGTCGACACAAGACACTTAAGCCCTTGCTATTGTTGTAATAGGCTAATGAAGATATCACCTAACAGTGACGTAAGCATGAACCCTAATGATGATACTGGTAGTCGAATCAGCAATGATCGTACCTGTAACTATCGTCACAAACACAATAGTCCTTTAGCTATCGAAACAACTTGGAAGGTACTTGATAATTTCAAGATGGAGGGCGGCATGTGGTCGGCGGTTTATGAGCCAAAATATGTTCAGCAGTTTAAATGGATAATTCAATATACGATTATTCTGATACAGCTCAACGGATATGATGATTCTGCAATTTTAATTGCATTATTAAGTGTATTAATTTTGGTGATAGACATGAAATTATGGTATAATGATAGTGGCATGTTTAAAATTAACTTGGGTGTGGAACCCCAATGCTATTGTTGTAATAGGCTAATGACGATATCACCTAACAGTGACGTAAGCATGAACCCTAATGATGATACTGGTAGGCGAATCAGCAATGATCGTACCTGTAACTATCGTCACAAACACAATAGTCCTCCCCTTCTTTATCATTATGAGATAGCTTAACAAGTACATAATGACAGCGAGTTTCCATGCTATTCCATGATTATTTTTCAGATAACTTCGATATTATTTTCAAACTATTCAAACAAAAAAATCATGCTACTTATGAAAGTAAATATCATACCAATTACTTATCATTGAAAGGCTTTGAACAGAATTTAAAATCCCATAAAACGAATCTGATTTCTGCAATAAAATCAAAAACTTTTAGGTTCTCTTCTTTATATCCAGTCGTTATCTACGATAAAAAAAAGCCTGAAAAGAAACCTAGATTGATCTGTATTCCAACGATCCAAGATCGGCTAGTACAAATGATCTTGATTAAATATTTGGCAGAACATCATAAAGATGATTTAGCTATGTTCAAAAGTAGCGATTTTTCAGTTGAGGGAGTAGGAATAATACAAGCTAGACAAAAAGCAAACGACCTACGCTCTACCAAAGAATTTGTCTTGAAAACCGATATTTCTTCATTTTTTGACAACTTGGATCGTTCTCAATTAATCAAGGATTTCAGGCAAACTCTACCTTTGGATATCTTCTATCTTTTTGAATCAATCGTAAAATGTGATCCACTTATACCTTTAGACTATTCAAAAAACAGAAAGCAGCTCATTCAATCTAAGTCAGGCAAAGGAGTTCGACAAGGTATGCCATTGTCTCCTTTAATAGCGTCTTTTTATCTTTCCGAATTTGATGAATGGCTAAAAAGAAAGAAATACAAGCATGTTAGATATGCAGATGATCTAATCTTCTTTTTGGATTCAAAAGAACAATGTGAATCCGTGTTTCTCGAAGTAGAACAACAATTAAAAAATATTCAGCTAAGCCTACCTAGGATAGATCAAGAAAGTAAAACCCAAATTATTGCTCCGTACCAACCTGTCACATTCCTAGGGTTGGATTTATCATATGAAAACGAAGAATATAACTGGTACATTCCAAGTCATATTATTGCGAACGTAGAAGATTCCCTTGTAGAGTTAACCTCGATATCAAAGAATATTCAGAAAAAGCTAACTTTTTCAAAGACAATAAATCGCATGGAACAAATTGTTCTGGGTTACGCACATTGTTATAAAGACGCTGAATCCAAAAACCTAAAGGACTTTAGAAATAGGCTTTGTGATACTCAAAGCAGAGCAATAAATATGCTATTTAAAAATTTAGGGATTGATATATCCAAAGTTCAACCAGATCATAAAAGCTATCTTATTGGAACATCAAAATTACCCCCATTGAAGAAAACTAAATAACATCCGATATCAAAAATAATAGATAAATATAAAAGGATATCTACGCCAAAGTCTGTCGCAATACTCCTTTTATTGCATGATAAAAATAGTATTTATCGGTAAACTAACCATAATTTGCTTCATATTTTAATAAGGTTCAAGATGACCCAGGTTCAATTGCAACAACTACAAAGACAGCTTTGGAATATTGCCAATGATTTACGTGGAAAAATGGGTGCTGATGAGTTTCGTGACTACATCCTCGGTTTCATTTTCTTCAAATATCTGTCTGAAAAAGCAATTACCTTTGCCAATGAGCTTCTGAAAGATGAAGGCATGGCGGAAAAGTACAATGAATTGGATGAAAGCAATCCTGACCATGCAGAATTGATCGAAGGCATCAAAGAAAACTCGGTAGATGAAGTGGGTTATGCCCTATCTCCTAGTCAACTCTTTCATAGCCTTGCAGAACGTGGTCGTCAAAATCAATTTATTCTGGATGACTTGGCCGAAACACTAAGAGCGATTGAACGTAGTACATTAGGTGCTGAGTCTGAAGATGACTTTGCTAACCTATTTGAAGACCTTGATATCAACTCAACTAAGTTGGGTAACAACGCCAATGACCGTAATGAGTTAATCAGCAAAGTACTCACTCATCTCGACAATATTGATTTTGACTTGAGTAACTCAGAATCTGATGTTTTGGGTGATGCTTATGAATACCTGATTGGTGAATTTGCTTCTGGTGCAGGCAAAAAAGCAGGTGAATTCTATACCCCTCAAACTGTATCTACCCTGCTTGCTAAAATTGTCACACAAGGCAAAGAGCGCTTACGTTCTGTATATGATCCGACCTGTGGTTCAGGTTCTTTGCTATTACGTGTTAAACGTGAGGTCAAAGACGTAGATATGATCTTTGGTCAGGAGATGAACCGCACCACCTATAACTTGGCACGTATGAACATGATTTTGCATGATGTACATTTTGCCAAGTTTGATATCAAGCAAGAAGATACACTGACACGTCCTCAGCATATTGATATGCGCTTTGATGCTGTAGTGGCTAACCCTCCTTTCTCTGCAAAATGGTCAGCAGATCCTATTTACTTACAAGATGAGCGTTTCAGCCGTTATGGTAAGTTAGCCCCAAGTTCAAAAGCAGATATGGCTTTTGTTCAGCACATGCTTCATCAATTGGATGAGCAAGGCACGATGGCTGTAGTTCTTCCTCATGGTGTATTGTTCCGTGGCTCAAGTGAAGGTGTGATCCGTCAGTACCTGATTGAGAAAATGGATGTGGTAGATACCATCATTGGTTTACCTGCCAACATCTTCTACGGCACATCCATTCCAACCTGTATCTTGGTGCTCAAGAAAAATCGTACCCATACAGGTGATATTCTGTTTATTGATGCTAGTAATGACTTTGACAAACAGAAGAACCAGAACAAGTTACTGCCTGAGCATATTGAAAACATCATTGCGGCCTATGAACAGCGTCAGAACATTGAGAAATATGCCAAAGTCGCCACGTTGCAAGAAGTCAAAGACAATGACTACAACCTAAATATTCCACGCTATGTCGATACTTTTGAAGCTGAAGATGAAATTGATCTGAATGCGATTGCACAGCAACTCAAAGACCTTGAGCAGCAAAGCCAAAATACAGACAAAGTGATTGCTGAATTCTGCAAAGAACTTGGCATTAATTCACCATTTGCGGAGGTGAAGTAATGTCTGCACCAACGCTACGCTTTAAAGAATTTGAATCTAAAGTTGAAGTTAAGAAACTTGGGAATATATCCAATATTGTTGTAGGTTTTGTAGGAACTGTTTCAGATCAATATTGTGACCCAAATGAGGGAATTCCTTTTGTAAGAACACAGAATGTTCGTGAAGGCTATTTCAGTATTGAAAATCTCGAATATGTGACTAAAGAATTTCACAAAAAGAATAAGAAGTCACAAATTTTTAACGGTGATGTTCTAATTGCTCGAGTAGGAGCAAATATGGGCATGGTCTGTGCTGTAGAAAATTTAAATACTGAAGCCAACTGTGCTAATGTCATTATTATTAAAAAAAATTCACAGCTAAACTCTCAATATTTAAGTTTATTCCTAAACTCAGAAAATGGTCAAAAGCAAATTCACAGTGGCGGTGCCGGTGGAGCACAAGCAGTTTTTAATACAACACTTGCAAAAGAAATAAGCTTTCCATATTTCCCACTGCAAGAGCAAACAAAAATAGCCTCTTTTCTTTCCGCAGTAGATGAAAAAATCAGTCAATTGACACAAAAACACCAACTCCTCAGCCAATACAAACAAGGCATGATGCAAAAGCTGTTTAGTCAGCAGATACGTTTCAAATCAGATGATGGCAGTGAGTTTGGGGAGTGGGAAATCCTAAAATTCAAAGATGTTATTACTATCAAATATGGAAAGGATCATAAAAAATTAAAAGATGGGAATATTCCTGTCTTAGGTACTGGCGGCATCATGAGATATGTTGAATCATATTTGTATGATGGGGAAAGTATTTTGATCGGGCGTAAAGGTACGATTGACAAGCCTCAATTTATATCAGGGAAGTTCTGGACAGTAGACACATTGTTTTATACAGAAATAGGCGAAAAAATTCGACCTAAATTTGCATTCCAACAATTACTTTTAGTGAATTGGTTAAATCTAAATGAAGCAACTGGTGTCCCAAGTCTAAATACAACTTCGATTGGAAACATTGAATTAAAAGTACCGTGCCTAGAAGAACAAACCAAAATCGCTAACTTCTTGTCATCCATCGACCAAAAAATTGAAGTAACTGCACAGCAAATTGAACAGGCCAAACAATGGAAAAAAGGCTTGTTGCAGCAAATGTTTGTATAGGGGAAAACAATGACCCACGGAAAAAGTATCAAGCTGTTTTTGGTTGATGGTTCGATAAATGGCATCCTGACGGCTGAAATTATCAACTGGACAGGTCATGTTCTTTCAGCACCACGTACTAAACTCTTGGATCTCATCCAGCGAGAAGAATGTGCCAGAACAGGTATCTATTTCCTTATGGGTCAAGACCCAGAAGACTCATTACCAAGCGTCTATATTGGTGAATCGGATGATGTCGCTAACCGTTTGAAACAGCATAACCGTACTGAAGAAGCAGGTGGAAAGGACTTCTGGGAAAAAGTATGTCTGGTCACGGGTAAAGACCAAAACATCACCAAGACCCATATTAAGTATCTTGAGAGTCGCTTGATCGATATTGCCAAACGTAGCGGACAATGCCTACTCAAAAATGGCACGGCACACCTCTACAACCGCCTACCTGAATCAGATACAGCGGATATGGAATACTTTCTGGAACAAATACAAGTGGTTCTTCCTGCCCTTGGATATACATTCCTCAAGGAAATGAAATATCCAAGTGAACAGCCAAAAGTACATAGTATTGCTCCTACTTCAGTGGATACTTCCAACACTGAAGCAGATTTCTACCTATCCGCTAGAGACATTCAAGCCAAAGCAAAAATCATTGATGGTGAATTCTATGTACTCAAAGGTTCCCAAGTACGTAGAGATGTCAGTCAACCTACACACAACTACATGAAGAACCTTCGACCACAGTTGTTTGAAAATAACATCATTGATCCAAATACTTATACGTTCAATCAAGACTATTTATTTTCCAGTCCATCAGCAGCAGGTGCAGTCATCTTGGGAAGAGCATGTAATGGTCGTAAAGAATGGAAAGATTCGACCAACCATTTGACTTATGAAACATGGCAACAAAACCAAGTTGAGCGTGTAATTCAAGAATAAATGAAATTGTGGGGGTAAAGCGGTAAATGTCAGTACAAAGCGAAGAACAACTTGAAAGTGAATTGATTCAGCACTTAAAGACCTTAGGCTATCGTCAAGTTGATGTAAAAGATGAAAAGCAGCTCCTGATCAATCTCAAAACCCAGATTGAGCAAGCCAATGGGCTTTCTGTACTTTCTGAAAATGAATGGGGACAGATTCTCAATCATCTGAAAGCTGGTAATAGCTTCAATTGTGCCAAAGTGCTACGTCATCGCTTTCCAGTGAACTTTGATGATGGTTCAACACGACATATTGACTTCCTGTTCTCGGATGCAAGTAAGAACATTTACCAAGTAACACATCAAATTGCGATAGATCATTCCAGTATCAATGGGCATACCAGTCGCTTTGACGTTACCCTGCTGATTAATGGCCTACCATTGGTTCAAATTGAACTGAAACGTGCCGGTGTAGAACTCCCTGAAGCATTCAATCAAACGCAGCGCTATGCAAAAGCAGCCTATGGCAGTGGTACAGGCTTATTCAACTATATTCAGCTTTTTGTGATCAGTAATCGTGACCATACGCATTACTATGCCACAGGGACAAATAACTTCGAATTTACCTTTCCTTGGGCAAACTTTGACAACAAGCATGTCCACAAAATCGATGCTTTTGCTGATACCTTTCTGAACCACTCGCATATTACTCAGATGCTGACTGAATATATGGTGATTCTGGAGGCAGAAAAGCGCTTAATGGTACTTCGTCCCTACCAGATCTATGCAGTACAGCAAATTATTCAGCGTGTACAACATTCAGATAAGAATGGCTATATCTGGCACACTACGGGCTCAGGTAAGACACTCACCTCGTTCAAAGCAAGTCAGCTCATCATGCGCTTGCCTGAAGTGGAGAAAGTACTTTTCGTGGTGGATCGTAGTGATCTGGACACGCAAACAGTGCGAGAGTTCAATGCTTTCAAAAAGGATAGTGTTGATACCACCAAGAATACCAATACTCTGGTCAATCAATTGGGTCAGAAACATGACAAGCTGATTGTAACGACCTTGCAGAAGCTCAATATTGCGATTAGTTCGGATCGCTATGCAGATAAAATTGCCTATCTGAAAGACAAGAAAGTCGTGATTATTTTTGATGAATGTCATCGTAGTCAATTTGGTGATACGCATCGTAATATCAAACGCTTTTTCAACCATGCACAAATGTTTGGCTTTACCGGCACACCTATTTTTGAAACCAACAGCCAACTTAAAATTGATTCCAAGGCTGTGACCACCAATGCCCTATTTGATGAATGCCTGCATAAATATGTGATTACCGATGCAATCCGGGATGGGAATGTATTACCTTTCCAGATTAGCTACCTAGGTAAGTACACTGCAAACGGTATCGAAACCAGTCACAATTATGAAGAAGATGTTGAAGGTATAGACACCAAAGAACTGTTTGACAATCCAGAACGTCTGGAGATGATCACTCGCTATATTGTCGACAATCACCACATAAAAACCAAGAACCAGAACTTCACTGCCATGTTCTGTGTAAGTTCAGTCGATGTACTGAATCAATACTATGCGCTATTTGAAAAATTACAGCAGCAGAAGCAACAAGAGGCAGAAGAACAAGGTCGAATCTTTAAGCCTCTCACTGTGGCAACTATATTCTCCTTTGCAGCCAATGAAGAACTCAAAGTTGAAGATAGTAATGGTTTGATTGATGAAGAATCTGCTGATATCCCAACAAGAATCAGTCAGTCCAACCGTGACAAGCTCGATGGCTATATTGCGAAATATAATGCTCAATTTGGACAGAATTTTAACTCAGGTGATGAGTTTTATGCCTATTACCGAGATATTGCCAATCGGGTACGCAAAAAAGAAATCGATATCCTCTTGGTCGTGAATATGTTCCTGACAGGTTTTGACTCAAAGACTTTGAATACCCTGTATGTGGATAAGAACCTCAAATATCATGGTCTGATTCAAGCATTTTCACGCACAAATCGCATTCTGAATGCAGACAAGCCATTTGGCAACATTGTCTGCTTCCGTAATCTCAAACAAGCTACGGATAAAGCCCTAGCACTGTTTTCCAACAAGGCTGAAGCAGAGAAAATTGTATTGATTCCAAGCTTTAAAAGCATCAAGGAAAAATACAATGTTGCTGTTGCTGAATTACTTAAGATTGCCCCTGACCCAGACAAGGTACTGGAACTACCCACAGAAGAGCAGCAATTGCAGTATGTGAAGGCTTTCCGTGAAGTCATGCGGATCAATGCACAACTGGAAAACTTTGTTGAATACGATCAGGATGACACTGACTTGAACAAAGCTGAATTTCAGAAGCATACCTCACAATACAAGTACCTCTATACCAATACTCGTGTCGTACAACCGAAAGACAAAGTTTCTGTACTGAACGATGTGAACTTCCAACTGGAACTCATTCACAAAGATACAATCAATGTCGGCTATATCCTGAATTTACTGCAATCTGCAGTCAACAACACCGATCAGAAACAAAAGCAAAAATATCGAGCACAGGTGCAAGATCTACTGGCAAATAATCATACGTTGTACGACAAACAAGAACTGATCCAAAAGTTTCTGGATGAAAATATTCCACGCATGATCACAGGGCAAAGTGTAGAAGAAGCGTTTGCACAATTCTGGGATGTAGAAAAGGAACGAGCGATTGATGAACTTTGTCAAAAAGAAGCAATCAAGCCTGAAGTGTTCAAAGAAGTGATCGGTAAATATGAATACACTAAACGTCTGCCAAGTCGTGAAGATGTGACTGATCTACCTATTACTCGCCCCAAGATTTCAGAGCGTAAGACACTCATGAATACGCTAGTGGTCAAGACCAGACAATTCATCGAGAAGTTCTACACTGGGCTGTAGTTTCCATTGGCCCTTGAACAATATACATATCTAAGCAAACTCCCCAACCAAAACTGGTTTTAGCCCTATATCATCGGGCTAAGATCAGGTAAGCATAAATTCCCCATCCCCACACTAAAACTCATTTCTCTGCTCATAGCGAAACTTGATGATTAATCTTTATGATCGTTTTTTATTCATCAATTACGATACTCACATCGAAAGTGAGAATATAGTGAAATGAAAATGGGCGATGTATTTTTTGATATTTGAGTTTAGCCCATCGGATTATCGAACAAATGGACCACATACGGTCTATGAAAATCCGGTGGTCTGAAATCTTCAGGCAACAAAAAACCCCATAAACCAAAGGCTTACGAGGTTGAATGTGGTGGGCCCAGACAGACTTGAACTGTCGACCAACGGATTATGAGTCCGCTGCTCTAACCAACTGAGCTATAGGCCCTATATGCTGAAAACTTTATTTATCAATAAGTTCAGGCGTCATGAATACTAGCTAAGATTTTTTGGAAAGACAAGTGCTTTTATAACTGCTTGAACATTTAGGCAGCAATCATGGGCGACTTGTCTTAGTCAAAATTCAGTTACTTAAGACTTCAGTATAGGAGGCATATAGAAAAATGAGATACATGCTGCATCATTTAAGATAAATGAGCCTGTATCTTGAATTTAATCCGGTCTACTAAGCGTAGAACTGATAGATTTAAGGTCTTAGTATATCTATAAGGTATCAAAATTCTTTATTACTCAGGCAGCAATGTTAAAGGAATAGCCTAGAACTAAAGAAGATAGAATGACTAGAATTCAGACTTCATTTCTTCGTCTTTATGTAAATCCTGCTTAATTTCGATCAAAGACCATACAATTATAAGCGCAAAAATCAATAGGGAGACTACGAAGGCTGTCATGTACGTCATACTTTTCAATCTCAGAGTAGAAAGAATAAGAAAATAGAAAAGACCTGTATCAGTCTTCTTCTTCGACAAAAGTCTAATAACTAAAGTGTGCTCTGGATAGTCATTTTTTCATCATTTTAAGACTTTTTTTGTATCTAATGATATTTTTAAGATCTTAATATTGTTTTATTTATATATATTAACTCTTAATCTTGCAGCTTAAAAAGATGAATAAATCATAGATTTTTACATTATTCGCTGATTTTATTGGAAAGCCTATTGACTGTATGGGCGAACAAGATGAAATTATGCAGTTCTCTACATACAGCTTTTACTTCTCCGTACTTATGCTAAATAAATTCCTTGGCGAATCTGCATTTAAACTTGCAGGTTGGCAATATCATGTCGAACCCGATGTGCTTGAAGATAAACAGGTCATTATTGGGTTTGAACATACCTCAATGATGGATGCGGTACTGTCAATTGCCCTGTTCCAGATTTATGACCTCAAGGTTCATACCTTGATTAAAAAAGAATTATTTAAAGGACCGTTTAAACCGCTATTGAACGCTGTGGGTGGTATTCCGGTTGACCGCAAGGCCAGTAAAGATATCGTGACCCAGATGGTGGAACATTTTCAGAACAATGAAAAGTTCAATCTGGTGATTGCTCCCGAAGCAACACGGGCTAAACAAGGTGAAGCACGCAAACCAATCCGTACCGGTTTCTGGCATATTGCCAAGGCTGCCAATGTACCAATCGTGTTGTTATACGCCAATTCCAGAACCAAGCAAGGTGGCATTCTTGGCAAGATCTATCCGACAGACCTTGCGCATGACCTGGCTTTGATCAAGCAACTATATAAAGACAAGGTTGGCCTGGATATCGTTATTCCAGAATAAGCTTTTTAAAAATAAAAGCACGGACATAATCAGCGATTCTGCTGTTTATGTCCAAGTCATCTGTCCATATAAATGTATAAATAGAATTATAAATCCCCCTATCCTCTTTCTATTTTTCCTCGATATTGCACTTTTTTTGTTTTTATCCTGAAATCTCAAATCCAGGCACTTTTTTTTAAAAAAACGCTTATGGTAGAATTTCGGCATTCTGATAGGCATACAGCCAATCTACAAGGAGCATAGTTCGCATGGCGGGTCATTCCAAGTGGGCCAATATTAAGCATCGCAAAGCAAAACAAGATGCGAGTCGTGGTAAAGTTTTTACCAAATACATTCGTGAATTAACCACTGCTGCAAAGCTTGGTGGTCCAGATACTGCAAGCAACCCTCGTCTACGTGCTGTGGTTGAAAAAGCATTATCAGTGAATATGACACGTGACGTGATCAACCGTGCCATTCAACGTGGTGCTGGTGGCGAAGATAACGACGACCTGAAAGAAGTGACCTACGAAGGTTATGGTGTAGGTGGTGTTGCGGTTATTGTTGAAACCATGACTGACAACTTGAACCGTACTGTGCCTGACGTACGTCATTGCTTCTCTAAAACTGATGGTAACTTAGGCACCAATGGTTCGGTGGCATTCCTGTTCACGAAACGTGGTGAGATCACTTTTGAAGATGTGTCTTTGGAAGATCAAATCATGGAAGTGGCATTAGAAGCAGGTGCTGAAGACATCGAAGTCACTGAAGATGATATCTTGGTCATTACCACACCTGAAGCCTTCGGTGAAGTTCAAGATGCTTTAACTGCTGCAGGTTTAAAATCTGACAATGCTGAAGTAGTGATGAGTCCTTCAACCAAAGCAGAAATCACAGACATCGATCAAGCGAAAAAAATCATGAAAATGATTGATATGCTTGAAGATCTGGATGATGTACAAAACGTTTATACCAACGTTGAATTCTCAGACGCAGTTTTAGCAGAACTTGATGCTTAAATATGTCTGATTCAAAAAACGCACCTTAGGGTGCGTTTTTTTATGGCTGTCCACCACCCTAGCTTTGATTAAACTTTATTGAGTAATCCGCTACAGTTAAAGACATTATATTCTTTAATCACAAAGCTGGAATGCAATGCCACCACATGCTCAATTTTTCCAATCCGCTTAAGCAGGATTTCACTATAATTTTCCATATCTCTTGCCACGACTTCAACAATAAAGTCTGCCGACTGACCGGTGACCAAAAAGGCATTAATCACTTCGGGAATACTTTCCAGTTCTTCCAGAAATTTGGCAAAAGTATCGCTATCATGTTTGCTTAAGGATACCTGCAACAGCACATGCAGACTGAAACCTAATTTTTGGTAATTGATTTCACGTTTTAAGCCACTGATAATATTATGATCGATTAAGTGTTTGATCCTACGATGCACCGAACTGACAGATAAATTCACCCGCTCGGACAGTTCATTCAGATTGACATCTTCATGGGTCAATATTTCTAGAATATGTTTATCGAAACGATCCAGTTCCATTTTTATACTCTTATATCAATAATCAATAGATGCAGAAAATTTTGCGCCATCTCTGTTATACAATATTTATTTATTTTTCACAAAATTTTCATATTCTGAAATTTTTTCCCAAATGGGATTTCATTTTATAAATACGGTTTTCAGGAGGGTTTAAATGACCGTTAATCGCATAAATTAAAAACATGA